>NZ_JAUBPE010000057.1:0-52066 GCF_036700565.1 Microcoleus pseudofavosus SVA1_A4 | reverse complement strand
CTCACCCCCTCTCCCCCTCTCCCCCTCTCCCCCTCTCCCCCTCTCCCCCTCCCTCTATCGCCATACACTATCTAGAAGCGCAACAACTTAGCAGCGGATTTGGTATAATTTTAAGGTTTTTGGCCGATCGCCCGACCTTCAACAGGTCGCGCGGTCAAAAACCTTGATATGATAAAACTTGATCTAACAAACACTAAGGAGAAATAATGACCCAAGTTGTAATAGGCGAAAATGAAGGGATTGAGTCAGCCCTACGACGGTTTAAGCGACAAGTTTCCAAAGCGGGAATTTTTCCCGACATGAGAAAACACCGCCACTTTGAAACCCCCCTCGAAAAGCAGAAGCGCAAAGCTATTGCCAGACGCACTAAGAGACGCTTCCACCGCAACAACAAACCCTAGAAATAGCACTAAATTGATTCGGCAGATATAATGCCTTGCGATTCTAGTACCGCAGCGACTCGGAGAATCACCGCTTCGCTGTAGGGAGCACCAATAATTTGTACCCCCAAGGGCAAAGCGCCGGGCCGCTGTACGGGCACGCAAAGAACGGGCAAGCCAATAAATGATAGGGGTTGGGTGAACAGTCCGAGATTGGGACGCACTAAGATTTCTTGTCCGGCTATTACCATTTTCTCGACGCCAATTTCAGGGGCAGCAATCGGGGTTGCGGGTGCGAGGATGATGTCTGTTTGTTGGAATATTTCGCGAATTCGATCGCGGTACCACTGTCTGAATCTCTGGGCTTGCAAGTACCAAGTCGCAGGGATCAGGGTTCCCGCTAAAAAGCGATCGCGCGTGGCAGGATCGAAGTCTTGAGGGCGCGATCGCAAATTGTCCAAATGCAAGTTTCCGCCCTCGCAGGCGGTAATGATAAATGCCGCAGCCCGGGCGCGATCGGATTCCGGTATGCTGACAGTTGCAAGCCCCCCTATTTTTGGGGGGTTTGTTGTTTTTTCTGTGCCAGTACCACAATCCAAGACATTTGTCAAGGCTTTAGCAACTATTTCTACAGCATCCATTGCTTCCGGTTCGGCCCCTGTGGCGAAATACCCGTCAGCAACAGCAATTCGCAATCCTTCGATGCCTTGATTTAACTGCGGCGAACAAAGTTCTGGCGGGCGTTGAGTGCAAACTGGGTCGCGATCATCAGGGCCTTGCAGGATATCGTACAGCAGCGCCATATCTCTGAGCGATCGCCCAAACGGCCCCACACAATCCAAACTACTCGAAAATAAATAAGCGCCAGCCCTCGACAAACGGCTGTAAGTAGGCTTAAACCCAAAGACACCGCACAAAGCAGCCGGTACGCGGATGGAACCGTTAGTATCCGAACCGAGAGTGATGGGTACTAAACCGGCGGCGACTGCGGCTGCGGAACCGCCGCTGGAACCGCCGGCGATGCGCGCAGTATCGCGGGGATTGCGAGTCGGCCCGTAGTGGCTGTTTTCCGTGACGAAACCGTAGGCGTACTCATCCATGTTGAGCGTACCCACGAGCACAGCCCCGGCTTGTTTGAGTCGGGCGACCACCGCCGCGTCCTGGGTAGCCGGAGGATTGTCAGCGTTGATTTTTGACCCTGCTAGAGTAGTAATTCCGCCGATATCGAACAGGTTTTTGACAGCGAAGGGAACGCCTGCTAAAGGGCCTGGGTTTTGGTTATTTGCGATCGAATTATCTATATTTTCGGCTGCTGCGAGTGCGCTTGATGCAGTGATTGCAGTAAAGCAATTGAGGACGTTATCTCGATCGGCAATTCGTTCTAATGCCGCAGTCACAACCGCTGTCGCTGTAATTTTACCACTTTTAACCGCCGATGCTGTGGCGACTGCATCCGCTTGTGCTAAAAATTTACGTTCATCTGCGTTCATCTGCGTTCATCTGCGTTCATCTGCGGTTAAAAATCTAAGGTTCAAACACTGGCGCAGCTTCGATTTCGTGGGGTAAAGGGAATTCAGTAACGAGTTGGGCGATCGCCACTATCCTCTCGAAGTTTACCACAACACCGGGGCGGTGTTCCGGGTTTAGGGGTAAGTTTATCAGTTCAGCGGTGCGATCGACATATTCTTCTACATTTACCATCAGTCCCTCCCAAAAAAACATCAGCGTTCATCCGCGTTCATCCGCCCCCATCTGCGGTTAAAAATCTAAGATTCAGATATAAGTGCGATCGATTATTGTATTGTAAGCGCGATCGGGCTGTCAGTTGTTATTGCTCAGTTTTTTGTATTCCTCGGATTGTCTGATATCATCTAAAGGCGATTTTTGCTTTGCTGGTTCATCAGGACAAAACTTTATACATACCTGCTGTTTCCCAGGCTGCCAATTTGTATTAATGGCTATTTGAAGCTTTCCTTTTTGCCAACCCTTAGAACCTATCTTGAGGATTTGACAATCAATTCCTTCTTGAGGGGAGTTCCAGTTTATTTCCCCTCCTCTAATTTTTGTTTCTTCGTTAATCTGTACCTCTGTCATCCACTCAATTATCGCCTTATGACGTTGGTTAGTTTCTGGTGCATTAGTCAGAAGCATCTTCTGAAAGTTACTGCCGGCTAGCTGTTTAAACCTACCCACCGTAAAAGTAGCTTGACCCAATAACAAAACATCATCCTCGCCGTCTAGTATCTCATAGTTATTGTGAGTTTCAATTTTATCGTTCATTTTTTAACCCAATTATGCTGCTTCCTATTTTATACCATGTGAAGGTATGTGAATCAAGGTGGTAAAGAAACAATTTGCGATCGCACTTTTCCCACTCAAACACTGACAGTTTCCCGCAACTTCTCAACAGCTACATCAAGCGGAGGCAAAGTAAAATCCTCAGCATCCATTAATTCCTTAACCTTCTCAAAAATCTCAACCTCCGCCTCTTCCTGATCCGTCAGCTTATCATAAAAATAAGGATCAGTAAACCACTCTTCAAACACGATCATTAACAACCCATTGGGCGAAAGTTCAAACCGCCAATACTTAGAAATTCTGCTGTCAACCACTTCAAACATCGGCGCCGGATTATGGATGGGATAATAGCTATAATTATCATTGCAGATGTAGTACCAAATAGTCCCTTTCCATTCTCGGATAGCATAAACAACATATTCCTTGCCTATAGTTAGCGGTAACTCAACCTTTCTAGTGTAACCGCGTGGCGGATCTATATATTCTTCAGGAAGAGATTCACCAGTCTTAGCAATACAACGAATTTTCATAACTTGATTACCTACAGATTTTTAGGGGCTGTTTTGGGATACTGTCGCTTGAACTTAAACTCCACATCTTGAAGAGTCTGACTGTTCCGAAACCAATGGACTTGTACGGAAGCTCCATTAATTTCAAAAGCCTCAATACTTGTCATTTTATCCCAATCTTCAGAATTCCCGCCATAAACAGCCATAAGTCTCCGTGCATCGCCCAACAGTCTATCTGTACCGCAATGAATGACTATGCAATTACCAGCCTTAGCATCTTCCAGGAGCAATTGCTCCGGCAAATTTCTCGGACTCTCATCGGGAATAGCACCTTGATTCATAGTTTAACAGTTGCAGATGTTATTTGTCAAAAAGCTGTTTGAATCAACGGCAAAAGACTAAATTTACCTACCCACTTTCCCAACTCAAACACTGACAGTTTCCCGCAACTTCTCAACTGCAACATCCAGCGGAGGCAAAGTAAAATCCTCAGCATCCATCAATTCCTTAACCTTATCAAAAATTTCCACCTCCGCCTCTTCTTGATCCGTCAGCTTATCATAAAAACAAGGGTCAGTAAACCACTGCTCAAAAGCAATCTCTAACCGCCCACTCGGTGCTAGTTCAAACCGCCAATACTTAGAAACTCGGCTGTCAACTACTTCAAACAGCGGTGCAGGATTCTGCATGGGATAATAGGTGTAGCTATCATCACAAATATAATACCAAACATTATCCTGCGATTGGTAAAGAGCGTAGACAACATATTCCTTGCCAAGCGTTAGGGGAAATTCCAATTCTTTCGTAAAATAGAACTCTGGCTTGAGGTAACTTTCAGGGAGAGCATTACCTGTATTGGCAATACAGCGAATTTTCATGTTTTTTATAACTACAGATTTTTTAGTGCAGCTTTAGGATATGTACGTTTGAATTTGAACTCAACAGTTTGGGCAGTCTCGTTATTTCTGAACCAATGTACTTCAACAACTGCTCCCTCAATTACTGCGGTTTGGGCACTAACCATTTTAACCCAATCACCGACTTTCCCTCCGTAATTAGCAACCAATCTGGGAGCATCTCCCAACGGCTTATCTGCACTGCCTTGAATTCGCTTGCCGACGCTAGCTTTAGCATCTTGCAACAGAAGTTGCTCCTGCAAATTTCTCGGACTCTCATCGGGAATAGCACCTTGATTCACAATTTAACAGCTTCAAATATTGTTTGTCAAATACCATAAAAACTAATCTTAGCAGGTGCAGTTTCCGCCAACAACTTACCCCGCGAAATCACATACCGAACCGCAGCGCGCCTCCTAATTGCATCGTAACAATCGTCAGCATCCAACACAATCAAATTTGCAGATTTCCCCGCATCTATCCCGTAATTTTCATCTCCCAAAAATAGAGTTTTCGCACCGCAGACAGTCACCATATTAAAACAAGCTGCAATTTCAGCCATTCCCGTCATCTGACAAACATGAACCGCCATATGAGCGACATCCAACATATTTCCCGTACCCAAACTGTACCAGGGATCTTGCACGCAGTCGTGGCCAAAACTCACATTCAATCCCTGCTGCCACAACTCCTTAACCCGCGTCACCCCACGGCGTTTGGGATAAGTATCAGCGCGGCCTTGCAGGGTGATATTAATTAAAGGATTGGCGATGAAATTAATTCCCGATTTTGCCAAACTTCCCATCAGCTTAAAAGCATAAGCATTGTTATAAGAACCGAAAGCCGTCGTGTGGCTTGCAGTCACCCGCGAACCCGCCCCGCTTCTAATCGCAAAAGCCGCTACTACTTCCAAAAATCTCGACTGTTCATCATCTATTTCATCGCAGTGAACATCTATTAATCTATTGTATTTTTCAGCAAGTTCAAAAATTCGCTCAACCGACTTTACCCCATCTTCCCGCGTCAACTCATAATGCGGAATTCCGCCCACAGCATCCGCACCCATATCCAGAGATTTCTCTAAAAGTTTGTCATTTTCTGGACTTCCGTAAATCCCGTCTTGGGGAAAAGCCACAACTTGCAGAGTCATCCAATCTTTGACTTGTTCCCGCACTTCCAAAAGTCCTTGCAAAGCAGTCAGCGTCGGTTCGCTAACATCAGCGTGACTCCTGACAAACAAAATCCCTTGAGACGCTTGCATCCTTAAAGTTTCAACAGCCCGTTTTTTGACATCATCCAGAGTTAAACTTTGCTTTCGTTCCCCCCAAATTTGAATTCCCTCGAACAAAGTGCCGCTTTGATTCCATCGCGGTTCCCCCGCAGTCAAAGCCGAATCGAGATGAATGTGCGACTCAACAAACGGGGGACTGACTAATTTGCCTCCAACGTCTATTTCGGATTCTCCCAATTCGGGAATCTGCGACGCTACGGCGGCTATTTTGTCCCCATCAATGGCGATATCCACTGTTTGACTGTCGATCGCACCTAACAAACGACATTCGCGCAGAACAATGCTATACTTTTGCTCAGGCATGAAAATTGCACCTAAATTTAACACTTGTAAACTCGATCCTTCCTAGTTGCTACTCAGCCTAGTGAGACAAAAAAAATTCCCCAATCACTTGCGAACCCCCTCCTTCTCCTCCTCTGCGTCCTCTGCGCCCTCTGCGGTTAAAAAATCTTACTCAAAAAACCAACCTATAACCATAATCACCCAGAAAAAAGCACAACTACAAATCGCCAACATTCAGACAATCTCAAATTCCAGATTGTAATTTTTTACCAAATCAAAGGTAAAATGGTCAACCACATTAGTATTGCTCAATTCCAGATTGTAAAAATCAACAAAATCCGCATCAATATACGGCCCAGCGTGCCAAGTCCCCACATCTAACTTAATAAAACAATTGCCCGGAATCCGAAAAGCAGCAATCTCCTCTAAACTCGGTGTATAGCTATCCCCATGAGGCGCAACCGCCATCAACCAATCCTTCCCCTCCAAAGAACCCAAACACTGAGTACATTGAATGTGACGGGTAATTTTGCCAAACTTGCGACCTTCTTTCTGGAGCCGCATAATGTAAAATCTAGGAATGCCATTTTGCAAGTTTAACTGAGCGTCCTCAGCATCGAAAGACTTGCCATCAACCGCCGCAAAGATAACTTGACCGTAACTCCGAAAATTCTCCGGTGTCACCCATTGTGCGGACAACTGCTTAGTCGAAAGTGATTCGCTCATAAATCCCAATATCCCTAGCTTTCTCCGTCATAAATATTCTAATATAAATAGTAAGATCGCTTAATTTCTACACGGGACACAGCCAGGAATAGGCTTTTCTACTTGTTCCACAAAAAACTTAATTGATTTACTGCCAAAGCGCTACAGACATTACCTATCTTCTGCTTCCTCTTGTTTCTCTTCCTACGTGTCCTTAGCGTCTTTGCGGTTCGTTAAAAAAATATTAATTAAGTCAGATCGCCCAAATTACCCTTACAATCAAAATCAGCACACTGCTGCAAAAAACGAGCCGGAATATCAGGGCGAGCACCCCAATGCAAATGCAAATAAGAAGCGTGCACCTGACAAACTCCCCAACCTTCCGCAACCGCCTCAACTTCCCCCCGTTTCCCATACCTCCAACTGTGATAAACTGGATTACTCGGTTCCACAGTTAAATGCGATCGATGAAACTCATGTCCCCAAACCCGATCGAGAGCAGTTAACACCGAACTATCCCTCACCGCCACAGCTTCTCGGTATCCCAGCGTCAAACGCTTTCCCATCGCAGCAGCAGTTTCCAACACTCCCACCCCTGGCCAAGAATTGCCATCGAAGTCTACAATAGAATCGCACAAATACATCAAACCGCCGCACTCCGCATAAGTCGGCATTCCCGAAAAAATAGCACTTCTTACCGCATCCCGAATTAAAATATTACCGCTCAAATTTTGAGCAAACACCTCGGGAAAACCGCCGCCAAAATATAACCCCTGCACATTGTCAGGAAAAACCGAGTCATCAAGGGGACTCCAAAACACCAACTCCGCGCCCAACTCTTCCAACAAATCAAGATTGTCCTGATAGTAAAAATTAAACGCCCGATCGCGCGCAACTGCAATCCTCACTCCAAATTGTTTTCCCAAACAGTTGACAACATCATCTTTTTGAGTTACAATTCCCGAAGGGAGACCGTGCCTACCCAAAAGTTGCTCAGACCCCTCACCCCCATTTCGAGTTGCAGCCAACAAAGGCAAAAGTTGCTCCCAGTCAAAACTAACAGCAGCCAAATCCGCCAACTTATCGATCGCAGCATGAAGATTCGGCAACTCCTCAGCAGGAATCAGCCCCAAATGTCGATCGGGAATACTAACAGCCTCATCCCTACGCAAAACGCCCAAAATCGGTAAATTGAGCGGTTTGAGAGCATCTTGAAGCAGTTCCAAATGTCGATCGCTCGCCACCCGATTGAGCACCAAACCAGCGAATTTAAGGTCAGGGTTAAAAGAACGAAAACCGTGGGCGATCGCAGCCACAGAACCAGAGAGCCTGCTGCAATCGATCACAAACAATACCGGCAAATTCAGCAAAGAAGCAACATGAGCCGTAGAAGCAAAGGAAATAGAATAGTGTTGTTTTCCTTCTGGCTTCCTTAAATCCGTTAAATCCTTTACATCTCGTACAACCGTTGCCGAACTTGTATCCGTTACATCCGTTACGAAATCCGTTGCCGAACTTTCTTCTTCCTTCTTCCGAGAAACACCGTCAAATAAACCCATTACCCCTTCAACTAAGGCATAATTGACCTCTTGAATGTGACGAGAAAAACACTTTTTTACATAATATTCAGACGTTAATACCGGGTCTAAATTCCGACAGGGGCGACCAGTAACAAAAGCATGAAACATCGGGTCAATGTAATCGGGACCAACCTTAAAAGATTGAACATTGAAGCTGCGGCGGATTAAATAAGCTAAAAGGGCGATCGTTACAGTAGTCTTTCCCGCCCCGCTGCGTTCGCCAGCAATTACTAAAGTCATAGTTCTATATTAGTTACAAAAAATACATATTTAACGAACCGCGAAGACGCGAAGGGCGCGAAGGAAGAATGAGAAGAATAATAGTAATTTCGTTGATTTTTAGAAGTAATTTATAGTTTTGAGTCAAAGAACATTATTAATTAAAAACTCAAAACTCAAAACTCATAACTCCTAAAAAAGTAGGGCAGACATTGCCTGCCCCACTGAATACTAACTCAATCCTTCTTCCTTCTTCCTTCTTCCCGACATCCGTTACATCCGTTACAGAATCCGTTGCCGAACTTCCTTCTTTTTACTGTTTAGCTAACTTCAGCATTTGAGCCGTCACTGCCAAACTTTCTTCGTAAAGCACATCTCGGCCCCAACTCTGCAAGTGCTGACCCAGCAATTGTTC
This sequence comes from Microcoleus pseudofavosus SVA1_A4, assembly GCF_036700565.1. Classification (NCBI taxonomy): domain Bacteria; kingdom Bacillati; phylum Cyanobacteriota; class Cyanophyceae; order Oscillatoriales; family Microcoleaceae; genus Microcoleus; species Microcoleus pseudofavosus. The sequence goes on along the minus strand of NZ_JAUBPE010000057.1, from coordinate 43,491 downwards.
CGTCACCTGGTCGAACAGAGGACTCACCTGGTTAAACCGATCGGTCTGAGCGCCCCCTTTCGTTTCCATCCGCATACAGCCACCCGCTTCCGAACACAGAACTGTACCGCAGTCAGCTTTTTCGTTCGTAGAATTCAAACGCAGAGCAATCAAATCGCCCGGGACATCGCCCGAATCCGCAGTAGGAATAGCAGCCAACTCGGCTTCGACAACCCGTTCGTCGGCACCCGCGAATTTAATTCGCTTGATTTGGTAATCTCCCTCTTCCTGTTGGAAAGCAACCGGACGCCACTGAAGTCGGCTCGCCAGCCAACCCAAATACATCAGCGCTTGAGTAGAATTTCCTTGTTCGTAATCGATCGTCACCCGATCGATTTCCCCAATCGCAGCGCGGCGTTCTGGGGCGTCAAAAGCCTCAGCAGCCAACTCTTGCCACGCGGCCAGCCGCCGCCAATTCAGATCCGCGATCGGAATTCCCTCCTCGATCAGACTTTGCATCAACAACAATTCCGCTTCAGGCTCAGCAAAACTGCTAGAGTCGATAATTACAGAACTGCTAGTTTCCGCCAGCCGCTGGAACAAACCTCGATCGGCATCTGGATTCGCTTTCCACCACACCAACTTTGGTAAATCCGCAATCATCAGCGCCGTCACAATGCCACTCACCCGTTCCAGAGCAGCTTCCGTACCCCGCAGCGTAATGTACTCGCAGCAGATCAGATTGCCACTGCTGCGCTTGTGAACCGGACAATAAGCAGCCACTTGAGCCTGCACGCCCGTATCTTCCCCCCCCGTCGGGCACAGAGCAATAATCCGGCAGGGGTTGGCAGCCACAATCGCGTCAGCCACCCCCGAACCGCCTGAACCCAAGCCAGTCGGGCCCAAAAGCTCGCCACTGGAATTTTTGCGAGCCACTTCTTCCCGCAACATTGCCAGTAATTCAGCGCTAGGTTTGCCAGTTCTCGCCATTCCGTAAGCTTTTTGAGCCGCCCTGATGCTAGATGCCGTCATCGGCCCGCTAATACCGTCGATCGGCCCCTCGTAAAACCCCAGATCCCCCAATAACTGTTGAGTTTCTTCCGGTTCGTAGACTACAAAAGTAAAAGTTGTTGCCCTAGTCGCGATCGGAAAATCGCCCTTTGACCCAGATTCTTTGTAACTTTCCCAGATTTTACTGAGTTCTGCCTCTATTTGGTCGATCGACACATCTTTAGGACTTTGCAGCGAAACCAGAGGCGGAGCTTTCATCGGTGTCATCGTCATAAATCTTGTCTCCTTTCTTATTAGTTATTAGTCATTGGTCATTAGTCATTGGTCATTGATTGTTAGTTATTAGTCATCAGTCATCAGTCATTAGTGATTGATTCTTAGTTAGCAACTCTTAGCTAATCACAACTGTCAACTGTCAACTGACAACTGTCAACTGTCAACTGTCAACTGACTCTTAAAGTCTTCGCCACTTGCGGCCGTCTCTGTTAATCAGCAGTTCTGCTTCCGCCGGTTCCCAAGTACCCGCTTCGTATTTAGGAACCAACTCCTGTTCGTTGGACGATTCCCAAGCCATCAGCGCCGGCGTTACCACCCGCCAAGCTTCTTCCACTTCATCAGAACGGGTAAACAAAGTTTGGTCGCCTAGCATACAGTCAATTAACAGTCGATCGTAAGCATCCGAGGATGTCACCCCAAACGAAGAACCGTAACTGAAATCCATATCCACCGTCCGCGTCCGCAAATCCGGCCCCGGCATTTTCGCCTCAAACCTCAGCGAAATCCCCTCGTTGGGATGCACGCGCATGGTCAAAACGTTGGGGGTAGTTTGTTGGGCCGCCGACTGAAAAATCATCAGGGGCACTTCGCGAAACTGAATCGCAATTTCGCTGACTTTTTTCGGCAACCGTTTGCCGGTTCGCAGGTAAAAAGGCACTCCCTGCCAGCGCCAGTTGTCGATCGTAAACTTCATCGCCACAAAAGTCGGGGTTGTGGAGTTGGGAGCAACCCCCGGTTCCTCGTGATATCCTGGCACGGGTTTGCCCTTCATCCAACCTGCGGAATATTGACCCCGAATCGCTGAGAAGTCCAAGTTATTCAAATCTGCCAAGCGAGTTGCTTGCAGAACTTTCATCTTTTCGGTGCGGATGCTGTCAGCGTCCAGGGAATTCGGCGGTTCCATCGCCGTCAGACAGAAAATCTGCATCAAGTGGTTTTGCAGCATATCCCGCAGGGCCCCGGAGGATTCGTAGTAACCGGCCCGGTCTTCTACGCCTACTGTTTCTGCAACTGTAATTTGTACGTGATCGACAAATTGTCGGTTCCACAGCGGTTCAAAAATCGCGTTGGCAAACCGGAACACCATTAAATTCTGAACAGTTTCTTTACCCAAATAGTGGTCGATCCGGTAAACTTGCTGTTCTTGGCAAACCTTCTGCACGACTCGGTTGAGAGCTTTTGCCGAACTCAAGTCGCGGCCGAAGGGTTTTTCAATTACCAAGCGGTGTTTTACTGGATCGGTCAGCATTTGAGCCGCGCCCAGTTGCCTAATTGCTTCTGGGAAAAAGTTCGGGGAAACCGAGAGATAAAATATGTGATTGCCGCGAGTTCTCCTTTCTTCGTCGAGTTCGGCTAAGAAAGCTTTGAGTTTTTGATAGCTTTCGGGGTTGTCAATGTCGCCCGGACAGTAGTACAAACCTTGAGCGAAATCTTGCCAAAATTCTTCATTGCCAATGCCGCCGCCAAATTCTTCAATGCCTTCGCGCATTTGCTCTCGGAAGTAATCGTGACTCCAAGGGCGGCGGGCTACTCCCACTACGGTAGTTTCCGGTGGCAAGCGCCGATCGCGCTTCATCTGATAAATTGCTGGTACGAGTTTGCGCTGGGTGAGGTCTCCAGAAGCTCCGAAGATTACCAGAATTTGCGGTTCCGGCACCCGTTCCTTTCGCAAACCGACGCGCAGTGGATTTTCAAGTAGCGTTACCATTTTTTATTTTGCTCCTTCTAAAGCTGTGAGTCTGGCTAATACAGCTTGATAGTTTTTTGTCATTTCCGCTAGTTGCTGAGTGAGGGAATTAATTTGCCCTTCATATTCGGCTTTGATTTCAGCCCTGATTTCCTCCCTGAGTTCAGCCCTAACTTCCTCTCTAATTTTTATTCTCTCAACGGCCAGACGGATTTCCCAATCTTTATCCCGCTGCCGCAGTTCAGCTTTCAACTGCCTGTTTTCGGCTCGAAGTTGCTCCAATTCCAACGCCACAGATGCAGCACGGCGATCCCTCTCTCTGTTTTGCTCTCGGATTTGCTCTCTAAGGCGCTGATTGTCCGATCGCAATTTCTCCAATTCTGAAGCATCATCCTTGCCAGTTCGCCCGCTTCCTAGTGATGGAAATCGCTGTTCAACCAAGCGCTGAACTGCTGCACCAGTGGGCATACCATTGGGCGATGACTCCAGAGCCTCTTGCCAGATTTCGAGTTGCAGTTCTGGCGATAATCCTGTTAGAGGACGGACTTGGCGCTCGTTTGCTGGAAATTTGAGACCCATGGGTCTCAAATTTTCCATTACCCGTGCTGCCCCTATAAATCGATCTGCTGTCCGTCTTGCTATGCCCCACTTATCCTGACAATAAGCCTCAAAAGTTTTTTGGGTTTCCCGATATAATTTCTGTTCCCGAATTTCATCAAGGGCTTTGCCAACTTCGTAAAAAGTCTGAAGTCCATTTTCTACAATGGATTCCAGTTCTTCCAGCCTAGCCCGTTCGGTGACATCAAGTTGGGCTGTTGCATACTCGCTTTCTAGTAGGGTATTGGTAGTTGGCATAGCAATTCCTCAGCGGTTGTAGATTGAGAATTCGAGTTGGATCTTCTGGCGAGATTCCTGCTAGAGGACGGACTGGATTTTCCTTTCTCTGGTTTTTGAGACCCATGGGTCTCAAATTTTCCCGGTTCGGGATGGAAAACTCAGCACTTGAGATCCCAAATCATAGTTGATTTTCCTTTCTCGGATTTTTGAGACCCATGGGTCTCAAATTTTCCCGGTTCGGGATGGAAAACTCAGCACTTGAGATCCCAAATCATAGTTGATTTTCCTTTCTCGGATTTTTGAGACCCATGGGTCTCAAATTTTCCCGGTTCGAGATTCAAAACTCAGCATTTAGGAACCAAAACAATTATCTATTCCGACTCCTAAATGCTTCTGCCTTCAAGGATACAGATATCTGCCTAAGCCACGGGTGCGAGCTTCTGCACTTTCTCTTCCAAGGAATCCATCAGGGATTGGAACGGGCTGACGAATTTCTCAATCCCCTCCAGGAGCAAGTCTGCCATCACTTTGTCCAAGTTGATGTCGATGTCGGGATCTTTGAGACTTTCGATCAGGGTGTAAGCTTCTGCAACATTGTTCTCAATCCGGGGTGCGACATCGCAGTGATCGAAACAAGCTTCAACGGTGTTCGGCGGCAAGGTGTTAACGGTGTCGGGGCCGATCAGTTCATCGACGTACATCACATCGCTGTAGTTGGGGTTTTTGGTGCTGGTGGAAGCCCACAGCAAGCGCTGCACTTTCGCTCCTTTGGCTGCTAAAGCTTGCCAGCGATCGCTCGCTACGATCTCTTTATACTTCTGGTAAGCTACCTTCGCGTTGGCGATCGCAACTTTCCCCTTCACCGCTTCCAGTTTGGCTTTTGTGGAAATATCAGTGACGTTTTTGAGTTTCTCGTCAATTTTGCCGTCGATATTGATGTCGATCCGGCTCAAGAAGAAACTGGCAACAGAAGCAATATTGCTAATATCTAAACCTTTAGCAGCCCGCGCTTCCAAACCGCGAATGTAAGCCCAGAAGGTTTCGACGTAGCTGTCAACCGAGAACAGCAAAGTCACGTTAACGTTAATCCCTTCGCTGATGACTCGCTCGACTGCGGGCAACCCTTGAGCGGTTCCCGGAATCTTAATCATCACGTTTTCTTTGCCGAGGGCTTTGTAATAGCGCAGGGCTTCGCTAATAGTGCTTTCTGTGTCGTTGGCGATCGTCGGTGGCACTTCAATGCTAATGTAACCGTCTAAACCGTTGGACTCTGCGTAAACTGGGGCGAAGATATCGCAAGCGTTGCGGATATCTTCAAATACCAAAGATTCGTATATCTCCATGACAGATTTGCCCGCCCGGATGCCCGCTTCGATATCCGCGTCGTAAATCACATTACCCGCGATCGCTTTCTCGAAAATGGCCGGATTAGATGTAATCCCGCGCAGTCCCCGACTTTCAATCATCTGTTTGAGTTCGCCGGACTCGATCAGATCGCGAGTCAAATTGTCCATCCAGATGCTCTGGCCAATTTCTTTGATTTCTAACAGGTGATTCTTTGTTGTTTCCGTCATTACTGTAACTCCTACAATTTGATATTTGATAATTGGGAATTAGAAATTGGAAATTGAGAATTGGCAATTGGAAATTGAGAATTGGCAACTGGGAATTAAAACATTCTTGCTTCCTTCCCGGCGTTACATCCGTTACATCCGTTACACAATCCGTTGCCGAACTTCCTTCACTCGGAAATTGTTCGAGGATTGCGCGATCGATCTTGAATAAAAGACTCCACCATCGCTACATTTTCTTTACTGCCGATTATCAAGGGCGATCGCTCGTGCAGTTTGGTCGGCACTACGTCTAAGATGTCTTGAATGCCCGTACTTGCGCGCCCGCCGGCTTGCTCCATCAAAAACGCCAAAGGAGCCGATTCGTAGAGCAAACGCAATTTGCCCTCCGGTTTTTTCACCGTTCCCGGGTACAAAAACACGCCTCCCTGAAATAAAATCCGGTGGAAATCTCCCACCAAAGCCCCACCGTACCGGGCGGTGTAGCCTTCGCTGCGGTGTACGTAGCGAATGTAGTCCCTCAAAGATTCCTCCCACTGCCAGAAGTTACCTTCATTAACGCTGTAAATCGGGCCGCTGTCTGGCACCTGAATGTTTTCGGTTGCTAGAATAAACTCGCCCAAACTGGGATCGAGGGTAAAGGAATGAACGCCTTGCCCGATCGAATAAACCAGCATGGTACTAGGGCCGTAGAGCACGTAGCCGGCCGCGATTTGTTTGTGTCCGTGTTGCAGCAAGTCTGAGGCCGATCCGTCTGCATCATCTCCCTCTTGCTTGCGGATACTAAAGATCGAGCCGACATTGAGATTGATGTCAAGATTGGAAGAACCGTCTATGGGGTCGTAGAGCAGACTGTAGCGTCCGATCGGACAGTTTTCGGGAATGTAGTAGGGTTTTTCCATTTCCTCCGAAGCCAAGCGGCAGACAAGTCCGCTTTGCTGGAATACCGAGATAAACACTTCATTGGCATAGATATCCATCTTTTTGACGGATTCTCCCTGCACGTTGACAGCCCCTGTAAACCCTAAAGCATCTTCCATTAACCCGGCTCTGCTGAGCCGCCTCGCGATCAGCTTGGCAGCGAGCCCGATGCGATTCATCAGCGCGCTGAGATCCTGAGCATCTGCCGAAAAGCTGTGGAGTTGCTGGAGTACGTGACGGGATAGAGTCGTGCAATCGCGGTCTAGGGCTTGCACCTGATCGATCGGGCCCAGGCGGGTTTCTCCTGTCGGCGCTTGTACCATGATTTCGATAACCTCCCTGTCTTGCGGCTCTGGATTTGGGTTCGATGGAGTGCTTGACACTTGCTCCTGAATCGGCTATTAGACCGATCGTCCCCTAACTTCTATCTTAGGGAGGGTTTTGCGAAAGGGCGTCGAACTTTAGGTGAATTTTAGATCCCCACACAACATTGAGGAGTTCGATCGGCTGTTGAGTTGGGAATTGTATTCTAAATCACTAAAATTTTTAACCTACCCCTCTTGACGTAGAGGAAGAGCTGAAGGAAGAAGGAAGAGGGAACAAGTTATTATAGCAATTTAATTTGAAGATGTACTCGAAGCAAGGCTTGGTACACTAGCCGAAGAAATGGGAAGATATTTAACAGGAAAAAGTGTCCCAAGAGTTTTTCTTGTTGATTCAATTGATGTTTAATCTGTAGCTAAAACGCCATTTTTTAGAGGCGCGATTGAATCTGCAAAAAAAATAAGCAAATGCAGAATCCGATAAGATTTTATCTACTAATTTAGGCGCTCAAAAAATCAAAAAGTGCTAGCTCAGGCATCAGAATAAAACTATAAAGAATCTCGATATTTATGAAAACACGACTGCAAAAGGGGAAGCCGATCGCACTTATTGAATACGTAGCTCAAATGATTAGTTGAGAGTAGCGATCGCCTTGTCGATTGGTTATGCTTGAGTCAGGGCGATCGTTTCTGCCAGTTTACTGACCAACAAAAATAAAGATGTTTGTGCTTAAATACCGTCAAGGCAAGAAATATCTCGCTCTGACTGGGGTAGTGTCGTTAAGCTCCTGTATCTCCTAAGCGTGAAGGTTCCATTAATGAGTATTTCTACTCAAAATAAAAAAACTATCCTATTTTTGGCAGCCAACCCCAAAAACACCACTCCTGTGGACTTACAGAAAGAGGCGAAGGAAATTGCAGAGGGGTTGCAACGCTCGCAAAAGCGCGACAAGTTTCAACTGGAGCAACAGTGGGCGGTGACGCCAAGAGAAATGCAGCGAGCCGTATTAGATTATAAACCAGAGATTGTGCATTTCTCCGGGCATGGTGCAGGAGAAGGGGGTTTAGCCCTAGAAGATGATATGGGGCAGATTAAGCTAGTAAATGCCAAAGCATTGGCAGCTTTGTTTGAGGCGTTTAACGAGTACGTGGAGTGCGTAATACTCAACGCTTGCTATTCAGAAGTGCAAGCGGTGGCGATCGCACGTCACATTCCCTACGTGATCGGCATGAAGCAAGCGGTGGGAGATAACGCCGCACGAGAATTCGCTGTAGGTTTTTACGATACGTTGGCGGCGGGAGAGTCGATCGAACGTGCCTATAAATTGGGTTGCGTTAGCATCAGCATGGCAGGAATTTCCGAAGAACTGACTCCAGTATTAAAGAAAAAGTCTGATTTTTCTGACGAAGCAGCAGAGCGATCGCGCGATGCTTCTGTTAGCGATATCGTTGAGGAGTCGTCGCCTGCGGTGGAAAATGCGCGATCGATCGCCGCACCTCCCGTTTTGATTTCCAACTTAGACAACCCAGAAGGTTCTGTTAGTTTAGATTCACCCCTATATATTGACAGGCCTCCCATTGAATCGGACTGCTACCAAACTATTGTAAAACCCGGAGCTTTAATCCGAGTCAAAGCCCCCCGGCAAATGGGAAAAACTTCCTTAGTGCAGCGAATTTTATACCGCGCCAAGGAACAGGGATATCAAACAGCTTATTTAAACTTTCAATCGGCTGATGGCAGTTTTCTCACCCATCTTGATGAATTATTGCAGTGGTTTTGTGGTGAGATTACCAATGAATTAAATTTAGAAGATAGGTTAGGAGAATATTGGAAAGGCGTTCTCGGCAGTAAAAATAAAAGCACGAAGTATTTCCAACGCTATCTACTATCTGACAGCGCTCGACCTCTTGTTTTAGGGTTAGATGAAGTCGATCGGATTTTTCAGCATTCCGAAATAGCCACCGACTTCTTTGGATTATTACGAGCTTGGCACGAGCGGGGAAAAAATGAGGAAATTTGGAAAAAGCTGAGGTTAGTTATTTCTCACTCTCAAGAAGTTTATATTCCTCTCAATATTAATCAGTCGCCATTTAACGTGGGATTGCCCATATATTTACCTGAATTCAATCAGATACAGGTAATAGATTTAGTGAATCGACACCAATTAAATTGGTCTAATCAAGAGATTTGTGACCTGATGGAAATGGTGGGCGGTCATCCTTATTTAGTTCGAGTTGCTCTCTACCAAATTGCCAGGGGGAGAATTACCTTAGATCGCTTGCTAAAAGTCGCTCCTACTGAAGAAAGCCCTTACTGCGATCATTTACGACGGCATTTAGTTAACTTGGAAACAGATGCAGAACTAGCAGCAACAATTAGACAAGTGATTCACAGCGAACAACCTGTAGAAATTAATACCGGAGAGGCTTTTAAATTGCGAAGCATGGGGTTGATCAAATTTCAGGGAAATGCTGTAATGCCATTGTGTGGTTTGTACCGTCAATATTTTCGCCATCGCCTAGCCTCTCCTCAAGCATTTAATATACCTGCTCAATCAAGCTTGCACGTAGAGAGTCATTTAGCAGCTATTATGTTCTCGGATGTTGTTAATTCCACCGCTTTATCAGTTGCCAACCAAAAGCTGACACTAGAATTAGTGAATCGAGATTTCAACATCATCCGAGGAATCTGCGCTAAACATCAAGGCAAAGTCCTTAAAGAAATGGGCGATGGTTTATTAATTTTCTTTCCAGAAAGTGCCGTTAAAGCAGTCGCCTGTGCGTTAGAAATACAACGAAATTTCGCCGAAGCTGCTACAACCTTACCTCCGAGTCATGTCCTGCAACACCGCATTGGTATTCACTTGGGGGAAATCTTCTTTTTTAATAATGATATCAGGGGGACTGGTGTAAATTTAGCTGCTCGTTTAGAAGGGAAAGCAGAGCCAGGAGGAATCTGTATTTCTGAAACAGTTTATCAAGTCGTTAAAACCCACTCACCTTTAAATGTTATTGACTTAGGTCTGCAACAATTAAAGGGAATTCCTGAACCTGTACGGCTGTACAAATTGATTCCTTGATGCTCTGATTTTCCACCTATAAATTAACAATGACCTATGAAAGATTATCAATATCAAGTTGGAGGGAGCCTGCCTGCAAACGCCCCAACTTATGTCACTCGAAAGGCGGATGAAGAACTTTATCAAGCTTTAAAAGCCGGAGAATTTTGCTATGTTCTTAATTCCAGACAAATGGGAAAATCATCACTGCGAGTGCGGACAATGCAGCGGTTACAAGCAGAGGGAATAGCCTGTAGTAGCATTGATATCACAGAAATTGGTACCTCAGATATTACGCCAGAAGAGTGGTATGCAGGCGCGATTGATAGCATCGTCAGCCGATTAGATTTGTATGACGTTTTTGATTTAGATGAATGGTGGGAGCAGAATAGGTTACTATCGAATGTTAAACGATTTAGTAAATTTATTGAAGAAGTATTGCTCAATAAGATTTCAGGAAATATAGTAATTTTTGTCGATGAATCCGACAGCTTGATCGGCTTAAATTTTAAGATTGAAGATTTTTTTGCTGTGATTCGTGATTGCTATAATAATCGAGCCGATAAACCCGACTATCGTCGATTAACATTTACGATGTTAGGGGTGGCAACTCCCTCAGATTTAATTCAAGACAAGCGACGAACTCCTTTTAATATTGGTCGAGGGATAGAGTTAACGGGGTTTCAATTAACAGAAGCGCAACCTTTGGCAGTCGGGTTAGAAACTCGAGCAGAAAATTCGCAAGCATTGTTAGAAGCTGTTTTATATTGGACTGGCGGACAGCCATTTTTAACTCAAAAAATTTGTAGATTGCTGCTCAATCATGCCAACTCTGCATTTATGCAAACTCCCGCTGACTGGGTAGGAAATTTAGTTAGAGAAAAGGTGATTGAGAATTGGGAAGGACAGGATGAACCGGAACACTTGAAGACGATTCGAGACCGCATTTTACGCAGCGAACAGCGTGCCAGTCGGTTGCTGGGACTCTATCAGCAAATTTTGCAGCATAATCAAATAGCGACTGATGATACTCCCGAACAAATGGAACTGCGGTTAACTGGGTTGGTGGTTAAGCAGTCTGGCAAACTTAAAGTTTATAATCCAATTTATCAATCGGTTTTTAACCTTGATTGGGTGGAAAAACAATTAGCTGAGCTCCGCCCTTACAGCGAAAGTTTAAAAACTTGGATAGATTCTGATTGCCAAGATGAATCGCGACTGTTGCGGGGTCAAGCCTTGCAAGATGCTCAAACTTGGGCAGCCGATAAAAGTTTGAGCGATTTGGATTATCAGTTTTTAAATGGCAGTCGGGAAGTCCAACAACGGGAAGTTGAACGAGAGTTAGAAGCACAGAGACAAGCGAATCAAATTTTGACTGAGGCGAATCAGACGCTAATTAAAGCAGAGCAATTGGCCACGTATAAAGTCACTCAAGCCCAAAATTTAGCAAATGTCATCCAGGAAACTGCTTTTTCTAATGAATCATTTCGTTCAGGACAGACATTCCAAGCACTGTTGGAAGCATTAAAGGCAGGGCAAGCATTCAAACAACTAGATTCTTCAGCCGAGACGACAAAACATATTAGAGGACGAGTGATAGCTGCGCTGCAACAAGCAGTGTCCGCAGTAAAAGAGCGCAATCATTTGGAAGGGCATAGCAATTCTGTAAATAGCGTCGCCTTTAGTCCAGATGGTAAGACATTAGCTTCTGCAAGCAGTGACAACACCATCAAACTGTGGAACCTGCAAAGCCAAAAACCCATCGCTACCCTCACCGGGCATAGCAATGAGGTCAATAGCGTCGCCTTTAGTCCAGATGGCTTGACTTTGGCTTCTGCAAGCAGTGACCACACCATCAAACTGTGGAACCTGCAAAGCCAAAAACCCATCGCTACCCTCACCGGGCATAGCAATTCTGTCAATAGCCTCGCCTTTAGTCCAGATGGTTTGACTTTGGCTTCTGCAAGCTATGACAAAACCCTCAAACTGTGGCATCTGCAAAGCCAAAAACCCATCGCTACCCTCACCGGGCATAGCAATTGGGTCTATAGCGTCGCCTTTAGTCCAGATGGTAAGACATTAGCTTCTGCAAGCAGTGACAACACCATCAAACTGTGGAACCTGCAAAGCCAAAAACCCATCGCTACCCTCACCGGGCATAGCAATTGGGTCTGGAGCGTCGCCTTTAGTCCAGATGGGTTGACTTTGGCTTCTGCAGGCAGTGACAACACCATCAAACTCTGGAACCTGCAAAGCCAAAAACCCATCGCTACCCTCACCGGGCATAGCAATTCTGTCAATAGTGTCGCCTTTAGTCCCGATGGGTTGACTTTGGCTTCTGCAAGCCGTGACAACACCATCAAACTGTGGCATCTGCAAACCCAAAAACCCATCGCTACCCTCACCGGGCATAGCAATCCTGTTAATAGCGTCGCCTTTAGTCCAGATGGGTTGACTTTGGCTTCTGCAAGCCGTGACAACACCATCAAACTGTGGCATCTGCAAACCCAAAAACCCATCGCTACCCTCACCGGGCATAGCAATGAGGTTTATAGCGTCGCCTTTAGTTCAGATGGCTTGACTTTGGCTTCTGCAGCCAGTGACAACACCATCAAACTGTGGCATCTGCAAAGCCAAAAACCCATCGCTACCCTCACCGGGCATAGCAATTCTGTCAATAGCCTCGCCTTTAGTCCAGATGGCTTGACTTTGGCTTCTGCAAGCTATGACAAAACTATCAAACTGTGGCACCTGCAAACCCAAAAACCCATCGCTACTCTCACCGGGCATAGCAATCCGGTCTATAATGTCGCCTTTAGTCCAGATGGGAAGACATTGGCTTCTGCAAGCAGTGATCACACAATCAAACTGTGGAACCTCGAAAGCCAAAAACCCATCGCTACCCTCACCGGGCATAGCAATTGGGTGTGGAGCGTTGCCTTTAGTCCAGATGGCAAGACATTGGCTTCTGCAAGCTTTGACAACACCCTCAAACTGTGGAACCTGCAAAGCCAAAAACCCATCGCTACCCTCACCGGGCATAGCAATTGGGTCAATAGCGTCGTCTTTAGTCCAGATGGCAAGACATTGGCTTCTGCAAGCCGTGACCACACCATCAAACTGTGGAACCTCGAAAGCCAAAAACCCATTGCTACCCTCACCGGGCATAGCAATTGGGTCAATAGCCTCGCCTTTAGTCCCGATGGCTTGACTTTGGCTTCTGCAAGCAGTGACCACACCATCAAACTGTGGAACCTGCAAAGCCAAAAACCCATCGCTACCCTCACCGGGCATAGCAATCCGCTCTATAGCATCGCCTTTAGTCCCGATGGCTTGACATTGGCTTCTGCTAGCAGTGACAACACTATCAAACTGTGGATTTGGGATTTCGATAAACTAATGGCATTAGGTTGCAATTGGATTAGCGATTATCTTAGAACCAACCCGAAAGTGACAGAAGAGGATCAAAAGATGTGTGCTGATTACCTCGGCCAAAAGTCAATCAAATAGGACTTAGGCAAAAAATGCGGCTGTGGTTCCAGCAGAAGAACGCAAACTTTGCAAATTTGTCTTAATCCTGGCGATAAAGATACAGCAGGGGAACCGATTTCAATCATTCCTGCGGTTAATTGATGATTGATGGTTCTGATACCGTATAGTGCTGTTACGTTTGCCCCTACAAAAGGCGCTTATGTTGATGTTGTGCGTCCAGGAGTGGAATAATTAACGGGAGATTTGTGCTCCTTGAGTGTCAAGGTCGATCGCCCTTACATCAGCTTTCACCCCAAATTCCATCCAAGCAGCCGCCATTTCCCTCACAACCGCATCAGCATTAGTAGCATCCGTTAAAGCCAAAAGCGTCGGCCCGGCACCGCTAATTACCATTCCACAGGCCCCTGAATTCAGGGCGGCTTGTTGCACCGCTTCATATCCCTTAATCAGAGATTGCCGGTAAGGCTGGTGAATTTTGTCTTGGAGGGCGCAGCGCAGCCAGTTTTCATTCCCAGTTTCCAAAGCCCGCATCAGCAAACCGAGGTGTGCGGCATTGAAAATCGCGTCAGCCCTGCTGTAATCTGCGGGCAAAACTCGGCGCGCTTCGGCTGTAGAAAGTTCAAAATCGGGAATCGCTACCACCGGCACAATATCAGGATGCCACGGAATATCGCAAATTTCCCAGGAACCGCTTGGTGTATTGCTAGCAGCGAGGCGACATCCTCCCAGTAAAGCGGGGACAACGTTGTCGGGATGTCCTTCAAGTTCGATCGCCAACTGCATCACTTCCACCTGACTCAAAGGCGCACCGGCTAATTCATTTGCACCGACTAACCCGCCGACAATAGCTGTAGCGGAACTCCCCAAGCCTCTAGCCAGCGGCACTTGCATATCTATATGTATGGCTGCAGGCGGCGGCGATTGTTGGAGGCGATCGTATAAAGTGACAAATGCTACATAAGCCAGATTGCTTTCGTCTATCTTGACTTTGGTGGCTTCTTGGCCTGTAACGGTAATTTTTAGTTTCTCGGTTGCTGAGGGTTCGAGTCGGGAGAATTGGAAGCGGTTGTAGAGGCTTAAAGCGGCACCGATGCAGTCAAAACCGGGGCCTAGGTTGGCGGTTGTGGCGGGTACGGTAACGGTGACAGTGGAGATTACGGACATTTTTTGAATAATTAATTTGGAGTGTTTAACCGCAGATGGACGCGGATGAACGCAGATTGAAGGTATTATACTATGTTTTCAAAAGCCATTTATTCTTGCAGCAGTTGAAGATGCTTGATAGCATCTTGATAATCGTTGGTATTGCCATCTTTTTGATAGAGTTCGGCTGCTTTATGATAATCGGCGATCGCCCCCGGTTTGTCTTCTAAGAACTCGCGGACTCTGGCGCGGTTGTAGTAGGCGTCGCCGTAGTTGGGGTTGATTTCAATTGCGCGATCGAAATCTGCTTTAGCTACTGGGTAATCTTTGAGATTGCGGCCGCGGATGATGCCGCGTTTGTTGTAGGCTTTGGCGTAGTTGGGGTTGAGGCGAATAGCTTCGGTGTAATCGGCGATCGCACCTTCAATGTCTCCAGCCTCTGATTTGGCTAAAGCACTATTGAATAAGTCTTCAGCAGGATTTTGAACAATCGTTTTTTGAACTCTTAATATTGCTGAGGATTTAGCAGAGACAGCAGGGGATATATTACCAAAGATAGTAAAGATTACTAGAGTAGCAATTAAATTGTAAAATGAGGATTTCATAATTTAGGCAAAAATTAGAGCGACAGAACAACTAAAACCGGGCAACAAAGGCGAAGTTAGTTCATCATTGCTCAACAGCGTAGCAATGAGCCTTAAACTTGCTTGTTCCCTGCGATAAACTTCTATTTGCTGCAACCGCCAATTCACAATCCAGTATTCCTGTACTCCTCGTACCGAATAGAGTCTGAGTTTCAAATCTCTATCCCGTCTTTCATTGTCTGCACCGAGGGACAATACTTCAACAACTAACTCAGGTGCGGCGGTTAAATGGCCGGCTTCGTCTAGCAAGATAGCCAAACGTTCGTTGCTAATCCAAACTAAATCAGGAATAACGTTATCAGCATCCGTGAAAATGATACCTGGATTGATTCCTGCTCGTCCTAAATTAGTCTCTCGCGACCAAGTATTAAGTTCTTGGTAGAGGTTGCCTATAGCTTGTTGATGACCCCAATGCGGTGCTCTAGTCACAAATAACTCTCCATCAATAATTTCGTAACGATCGCCGTTATCTGGCAATAGTTCTAAATCGGCGGTAGTCCAGCGTACTTTATCAGATATTGTCTGGTTCATACAAGCACTCTTGATAGGTGATACAAACATTCTAAACGATCGAGCTTCTACACGCTCCACAGCTTGAAACAATCGGGCTACACTGACTTTCGCTTTCTGCTGGCGAAACTCAGAATATTGAAACCCGCCTGGGCGCGGGTTTCGTTTTTGTAGAGGCGGTTTCGCATCGCCAAATTGTCCGATCGCCCAATTTAAAATTATTTAAAATTTTAAATCACCGGATTACTTCAAAATAGTTTTAGAAGCAATGCGAGTTTTCTTGCGATCGGCTTCACTCAATTGTTCGCCAGACTGCAAACGAGTAGCAGAAGTTTGCAGCACAGTTGCGGCACTTTTATCGCCCATTTGCAGAGCAGTTTTCGCAGCAGTTTGCAGCATCGTAGCCGCGCCTGCCCGATCGCCCTGTTGCAATCTAGTTTCTGCGAGTTGAGTTTGGCGGTACTTAGCCAAAGCTAAAATGTGCTGCTGCACCGTCGGGTTAAGTGCCGGCTGATAAACTTTCAGGACATTAGCGGAAACTGCAACTGGATCGGAGAGCAAACCTTCACCGACACTCGGATCGTCGTAGCGAATTTGCAATTGCCCGATCGCCTGTGTACCTTCCGGCAACTGTCCAATATAAATATTAGCCAAAACTACTCGCTCTACATCCTTCATTAAATCTCCCAAGCGCACCATAAAGCGATCGCCCTCTTGCTGCACCGGTAATTCGATCGTATCTGGTGCAACTTGGGCGATCGGTTTAAGTTCGGCTAACCGCACTTTTGGCATCAGCGAAAATAGCAAATAAGCATTAGTCAAACCTACACCTTGGATGCGAGTAAACAACTTACCAAACTCCTCAACCGCATCTTCCGGCCGCTGAATGTGAGCCAGAGCACCGCCACCAGCATCAGCAATCTTTTCCAAAATATCCTGGTTCCAGTTATCGCCAAATCCCAGAGAATTTAAAGTCATGTTATACTCTGCAGCCAGTTTAGCCAACTTCAAACAGCGGCTGTCATCGCCGTGTTCGTTTTCGCCGTCAGTCAGCAGAAACGCCTGAGATATAGCTTCTTTTTTGCCTTTGCCCAACTCTTCAATACCTAACTTAATGCCCTCATCAATTGCTGTGCCGCCGGCAGGGCGCAATTGCTCAATTTGCCGTTTAATGTTAGCGGGATCTCCCACAATTTGATTGGGGACGAGGACTTTGGCTTTGTGGTCGAAAGCCACCGCGCAAAAGCGATCCCCGGGCTTCAACCGATCGAGCAAACGTCCGGCGGCTTGTTTGACGGTTTCCAAGGGGCGTCCGCCCATCGAGCCGCTGTGATCGAGAATCAGGCACAGGTTTAAGGGTACGCTGGAGTCGATCGAGCTTGCCGTCGCAGAGACTGAAACCGCTAGCTGGCGCTGGGTCGAGGGCGCGGCAGCGTCAAGGTTAGGGTCGTTTAAAACCGGGAGCAAACTAACTTTCATGCGGGATACCTAAAGATTGCGTTACTATTTCTTTAAGAATAACTCCATCAGTTCAGGCAACATTTCGGTTATATGAACACACCCATTAAAGCAGTGCAATCGCCATACTACGGGGACGGCAACTCTCGGACGCCGCCTCCGGATTTGCCATCCCTGTTGCTGAAGGAGCGGATCGTTTATCTGGGTATGCCTCTGGTGCCTGCGGTAACAGAACTGATTATTGCTGAACTGTTGTTCTTGCAGTACGAAGATGCGGATAAGCCGATCAAAATCTACATCAACTCGACCGGCACTTCTGGTTACAGCGGCGAACCCGTGGGCTTTGAAACGGAAGCCTTCGCTATCTGCGACACGATCAGGTACATTAAGCCGCCCGTGCACACTATTTGCCTCGGTTCGGCAATGGGCATGGCTGCGATGCTGTTAGCGGCTGGTACAAAAGGCTTTCGGGCGAGTTTGCCCCACGCTTCGATTGTGTTGCACCAACCCAAGGCGTACACCCAGGGTCAAGCAAGCGACATTCAAATTCGGGCTAAGGAAGTGCTGGCAAATAAAGCGACGATGCTTGATATTTTTGCAAGCTGTACTGGCCAACCGATCGAAAAGATTACTAAAGATATGGATCGGTTGCTGTACATGACGCCCCAGGAAGCTAAAGAATACGGTTTGATCGATCGCGTTCTTGAAAGTTCGGAAGAATTGCCTAAACCTCTGCCGGCTGGAGTCATCTAACTGGGAATGGGGAATGGGGAATGGGGAATAGGGAATGGGGAATGGGGAATAGGGAATGGGTAATGGGGAATGAGTAAGAATTAAGGGTTAATGGCTAGTAGTTTCTACCCTGATTAGTTATTCAATAGTCTTTTTATGACTAACAATTCCCAATTACCAATGCCCGATGCCCGATGCCCGATGCCCAATGCCCAATGCCCAATGCCCAATGCCCGATGCCCGATGCCCGATGCCCGATGCCCGATGCCCGATGCCCAATTGCCCGATCGCCAATTACCAACTAAACGGAGTTCCGAATTATGCCTATCGGTGTGCCAAAAGTTCCCTACAAAATGCCGGGGGGTTATGATACTCAGTGGATTAATATCTACGATCGCCTCTACCGGGAACGGATTATTTTCTTGGGCAGGGACATTGACGATGAAATTGCCAATCAAATCATCGCTGTGATGCTCTATCTCGATTCGGAAGATTCAGGTAAGGATATTATTTTGTACATCAATTCCCCAGGCGGGATGGTGTCGGCAGGCATGGCTATTTTTGATACCATGCAGCACATTAAATCGGACGTGGTGACGATTTGTGTGGGCTTGGCTGCTTCGATGGGTTCTTTCCTGTTAGCTGCCGGTGCGAAAGGAAAACGGTTAGCTTTGCCTCACTCGCGAATCATGATTCACCAGCCTTCTGGGGGCACGCGGGGACAAGCAACGGATATTCAGATTGAGGCGAAAGAGATTCTGCGGCTGCGCCACCAACTGAATAATATCTATGCTAAGAATACTGGCAAGCCGATCGAGAAAATCGAGAAGGACATGGATCGCGACTATTTCATGTCCGCTGAGGAAGCCCAGGAATACGGCTTGATTGACAGAGTGATCGAAGATCGTCCGTAAGTTATTTTTTCGCTTCAGTAGTGCGGGCAACCCTCGCACTACAACCTAGTTCGCAGTAAATTTTGGCAGAATCTTTACATTTAAGGATTCTGCCATATTTAATGGTATTATAAACGCTCATTCATGCTAAATGGATATTGCAGATTATTACCGACAGTTAGGACTGAGGTCGGGTGCGAGTTTATCGCAAGTTAAGACCTCTTATCGGCAGTTAGCGAGACAGTATCACCCCGATGTGAATCCGGGAAACGAACAGGCTAAGAATAAGTTTATTGCTATTACTGAGGCTTATAAGTTCCTGGTGAATATTGCCCCCCCCGATGTTGCGGAGTCGAAAGTTGCCAATTCAACTGTGCCGCCTACTTCGACAGCGCCGGATCTGGGGGTGAAAGCTCAACCGCAGGCAGTTAAGGTGACTCGAAAAGAGCCGCGGGTTCAATCTAATGCGGATCTGTCGGCGGCGGAACAAAAGTTAAAGCAAGATGCTTATTTTGAGCTGCAGCAGTTGCTAAAATATCAGAGGTTTCCACGGGCGATCGCCTTGATTGAAGGTTTGGCACAGCGGGTTCCCGAAGATTTGGAGGTGCGTCAGTGGCAGGCGATCGCCTATCAGCGCTGGGGACGGCATTTGATCGGGGAAAAGCAGGTTGATAAGGCGAGAATTTATTTGAAAAAGGCTGTGAAAACTGACCCTCACAATCGGGCTTTGTGGGCGGAAGTTGAGCGGGATTTTCGCAGGTTGGAACAGATTTATTGAAGCGATGTTGCGTCCCCCTTTTTCAGGGGTCTCAGTCGTAAATTTTTAATTTTTCTAAAATAACTTGGGTATTTTCGGGTCGGTTTTCCGGTAGCGGTTCCATCAATTCGTCGATCGAGTTTACGAGTAACTGGTCAATATCTACAGCTTGGTTCCTCCAATTAATTTTACCAGTTTTTTCATTAACGGGAAAGTCGATCGGCTGTATGCCTGTTAATAAATGTACAAAAGTACGCCCCAGGGCAAAAAAGTCCGATCGCACTTCAGCTTTACCTGCAATTTGTTCCGGCGCGCAGTATCCAGCAGAACCTATGGGTGCGGTATCTATCTCTGCTTCTGTTGCGGCGCCGAAGTCAATTAATCTCAATTTCCCATTGGCTTCAACCATCAGGTTGGATGGCTTAATATCCCGATGCACTAAATGATATTTGTGGATTTCCTGCAAAATATGAAGCATTTGTTGCAGCCAATCAATAGCTAGTTGTTGAGAAACGTACTGGTTTTTAGTTAAGAATTCTGCCAAGTTTTCTCCGCTAATTTTTTCCATTACCAAACAAGACAATTTCTGGAAGTTATTGAGGAGTGGAATTTGGAAATAACCGTCGGGTTCGACTTGGGGAACTGCGCCCATTCCCGCCAGCCAAATCAAAACTCGCGCTTCTTGCTTGAACAAGCGAACTAAATCAGGATTGTGGGTGTGTTTCAAGACTTTTAAAACTTTGACAGTCCCCCATTCGTTTTCCCCTGTTCCCAAATCTTCAACTTCAAAGATGTCTGTGGGGCGTGCGGGATTGGGCGATCGCACTGGTTTAAGGATGCGGTAGCGATCGCCAATTAACAAAGCCGTACCGCAAGCCTGACAATTTTGAGCAGCAACAGGGTTTTCGCGTTGTTCGCATTGAGGATTGATGCAGTAAATCATCTGTCTTGATGCGTCCAGGACTGACGGATTTAACAAATTGATTCAATTATTAGCATAAAACCCAGCAGTTCTGACCTTACTACTGGGTTTATATTTACCGCCCATTTGCGCACGCTATCACATTTAAGTCAAGGATTTAAGATTAATAGCATCGCGCTCTACCGATTGAGCTACTCCCCAGCGTTTGGTTGAGGAGGCTGGAGTTGAACCAGCAACATCGATGATGTGATTTTCCTGACATTTGTTTTAGCGATCGGCGGAGAATGCTGAGTTTTGAGTAATAACTTGCTGTTGAATTTGTACGCAATGCTGCCTCTGCCAATTGGGCTACCCCCCTATTTTGGTTAGAAGGGACAGGAGTCGAACCTGTACTGTCACATTTGTACGGTTTAAGTTGAAGTTTGAGATTGAACTTGTACTCTGTTTATATCTTAAACCATAACTATCAAAAAAAGCAAGCAATTAGCGGAAAATAAACTGAAAAATTCGCTCTCCCACTCTCTGTTCCTCAACTTCTGAATTGTTAGCTTCTTCGCGGGCGAACATAACAGCTTGCTGCAAGATTTCCACCCTTTGCAGCAACTCATTGATCCGCCGCGCTGGCAAAGATCCAGAAAACTTGACAGTCCGCCAGTAGCCGATCGTAATATCTTCGTAATAAACATCGACTTGCGCCGGATGGTGTTCGGTAGCTTCAGCTTTAACGTGATTGCGCGGAGTTTTAAAAGTCTTGAGAGTTTGCACCGGTTCTGTGGCCCAGCAGTCGGCCGAAGCATCGAAGTTCCAAGTCTCGGAAGCATCTAAAACTGGAAGTTTTTTGATGAATGCTTGCAAATCTGCTAACTGCTTTTCAATGAATAGCAAATAGCTGACGGGAACTTGGCTCAAAAGCACATTTCCGTCTACAGTCACGTCCGCGCGGGCGCTACAATTTGTCCAATCTTTGGTTGCGGTTACGTCGAAGAGTTTGGTCAAAACTTCAGTTGTTTTGCGGATAATCTCTTCGGCTTTGACTTCAACTTTTTTGGACTCGGGCGGCAGTTGTTCGCCTTCTTCGTCTTTGGGACGGTAAGTGCGGGAGATTCCAGAAAGCACAGCGGGCTTCTGGAGCGCTTTTTGAGCTTCTGCTAGTTCTTGGACGGAGCGGCTTTTGATGCCTTTTTCGATCGCAATAATCTGATTTAAGCGTGCCATTGTTCGATTTTATTGACGCTGAACTCACATCAAGTCCGGTTGATTTTGATAATCAAATTGTTTGTCCTGTGGCTTTTAGGGCTTTGAGGACTTCAGTCCTCAGTACAAACCTCACGATCGTTCTTTAACCAGACTTGTTCCTTTTGTAGTATTACATAATTCAATAAAAATTACAAGGTTTTTTTTTGTAGGCGCGGTGCCAAGAGATCCCGCCGCTACCCGTGCCCAGCAATTTATATCTCAAAAAATCGGCAAAATCTCTAGCGTCGCTGCCAAAGTGTAGCAAATATAACTCTTTGTCAGCGCTCCAACTACCTCTTGAGATAGATGTGCAAATACCTCCTGAAGAGTGTTGCCATATCGGGAAACATTTCTTAACATATAGATAACAAAGGGAATCCGAGGAGACACCAAAAATCCTTAAGCCCTTGGGGTGCCCGGTTAATCAGACTTTTCGCAAACAAGGGCTAAATCAATGAACAAGCAGCAAAACTCCGAAGTTTCAGCATTTTTTTCCATGCTCCAAAAAGGCATTTGGCTGTTTGGGATTCTCTCTTGGATATTCGGGCTGACAGATAGAACTATTGCACTATTGTCTGACGGATATTTGTCGGCGGTTGATATTGTCCAGCTATTTACAGCTTCATTCTTCTTCGTTAGTTGGCTGTTTTTAAGCCCGTTTCTGCGTCTTAACTCCCAGATTCAGCCGAAGGGAGAAGCCTCTCCCTAGTGTTTAATTGGTCATGTTAGTTTCTCGATCGCTATGAGTTTCTTCTGGGGCAAAGCGGACCGGCCAAATGCGATCGCAGAAAAACAAAGTTCCCGCCGTCACGCACAGCGGAATCGCCAACAGATTCAACAGCGGAATGCTCACCAAACCCAAACAAACCACACCAAAACTCCCGCTGGCCGGCAAACTCGCCCAAATTATCTCCAACTTCTCCTTAAAAGGTCGCCTCCGCCTCTCCAAAGGTGCATCTAAAAAGTCCAAACAGACAATAGTCGCGCCCAAAGCTACGCCACCCAAACTGCTAAGAATAGAGCCGACGCCAGGGAGAAAATTCAGCAGCAGCAGCGGTATCCCGATGCTCAACAAAATTTGTAGTTTTCGCAGTTCAAAGGCGATCGCCCTTTGAATATCCCGCAAACTACTCGCCAAATTCATTGGTGCTTCTGCGGGCAATTGACCGTTCCGCAGCAGTTCCAATTGTTCCGAAAGTTTGCCGTACCAGGGCGAACCTAAAATCACGCCAAACTGCACTAACAAAAATCCGATTATCAGCAAAAGTCCTGACACTAGGAGTACCCGCAGCAGCCAGCCGAAAGCGACTGTTAACGCGCCGAGAAAGCTCAGCCAAGCTGGCCAACTCGCAATTAAAGCATTAAATCGGACGGACAAATCGGCAACCAAAACGTCTATGCCTGCCAAACTGGGAAATAGCAAGCTTAAATAAAGACCGATACCAATTATAAAATTTAGTACCACGGGAACTAATACATAACTCCACAGCTTGGGAGTTTGCCAAATCAGCGTGAAAGCTCGAAAAGGATAGGTAAAACCTGCCAGAAGTCCGAGGGGCGCGGTAATGGCGGCTTGGGCGGGATTTGAATCGATCTGTTTTGACATATCAGCCATGAGAGCGTCACTTTCTATTATTATTGCCTATGAGGATTTATTGCAGGTAGCCCCAAAAGTGAAGCTTTTTATTTACCATACCCCGGAACTTACGCCAACTGACAAAATGCCGGCTTGCGCGATCGCAGTTGATGTGCTGCGGGCGACTACGACAATGGCAACTGCCCTGAATAATGGGGCGGAAGCTGTCCAAGTTTTCAGCGACTTAGATAAGCTGATGGCAAGCAGCGAAAAATGGCCTGCAGATAAGCGGATTCGCGCTGGAGAGCGCGGCGGCGGCAAAGTTGACGGATTTGACATGGGGAATTCCCCCTTCGACTGCACGCCAGAAAAGGTGGCTCTTAAGCGAATTTTTATCAGCACAACTAACGGTACTCGGGCTCTTGAGCGAGTGCAATCTGCTGCAACTGTGTTAACGGCGGCTTTGATTAACCGCAAATCTGTGGTGCAGTTTTTGTTAAGTAAACAGCCGGAAACTATTTGGATTGTGGGTTCTGGTTGGGAAGGGAGTTATTCGTTGGAAGATACGGTTTGTGCTGGTGCGATCGCCCAAAGTCTCCTAGCAGAAAGCGGTATTCCTGCGAGCGATTTTGCTGGTAACGATGAAGTATTTGCTGCTATTGCTCTTTATTTGCACTGGCAAGATCGGTTGCACGAATTGTTGGAAAAAGCCAGTCACGGCCAGCGCCTCCTCGGTTTAGGTGTTATTGAAGATTTAAAATATTGCGCGCAAACGGATACTTTGGATGTGCTGCCGGTGCAGCGAGAACCGGGAGTTTTGGTTAAGTCGGATTTTAAAATTCCTCAGACTGATTTCTGGGTTCAATCTTCAGAAAAAACGGCAAATTGAAATTTTCTGCGAGTCAAGTATTAGTAAGGTGCGCAATGCGCACCCTACGGAAGTTATATCAATTCCGGTAACACCGGAATGATATAAACGCAGGACACGGCAGTGCCGTTTCCCTACCCCGATTAATTGTAGGGAAACGGCACTGCCGTGTCCTGATTGTGGGTAATATAATTCCGATGCAACCGGATTTGATATTAGTAGTTAGTGCACAAGATTTTTTTAAAAGAAACTAGAATTAAAGATATTCGGTAGGGACGCAACATTGTTGTGTCCCTAGTGTACGGTCGGCGATTGAGAATTGCTGTCTTCACCGCCGAACCGCTGAATTAAACACTCGGCAATTCTGGCTGCTGCACCGGATTCTCCCATGCGGCGCCAGCCATTTTCAGCGATTAGCTGCAACCTGTCGGGGTCGCGGAACAAAGACTGCACGGCGCCGGCAACTTCGACGGGATGTTTGACTAAAATTAATGAGGGGCCTAACAGGCGACTTTGAGCTTCTGCAAAAGCGGGAGTAAATTGCGGGCCGTTTCCGGGAATGGCGATCGCCGGTTTTCCTAAACCTACAAACTGTTCTGTAGCCGTTCCGGCCATTGCTATTGCTAAATCGGCTTCGTACAAACAATCGTTAAAACTTTGCTGAGTCAAAATCATCGTGGCGTTTCTCTGCACAAATGTCAAGGGCAATAGCAAATTAGGAGATTCTTTCTGAATTTCTTGAGCGCTAGAAACAGGAGGTCGCAAAATACTTCCTTCTCGCCGCTGCGTTCTAATTTCGCCGTCTTGTCGCCAGCCGAAAAATTCTAAACTAGGTCGCAAAGCTTCTAGATTTAACTCTCTTGAAATCGCTCCAAAAAATAACAATTTGCGATCGGCAAACAGCGACAAAATTCCGGCTACAGCCTCTACTATTAGCAGCCAATTAGCATAGGCTTCCGGCGCTCTAGAACCGGGGAGTAAGGTGATGACGAGCGCTCGCTCCATTTCCCGAAACTCTGCGTCAGGGCCGTAAAAACCGGCGGGATTTTCCGGTTCGAGTCCGTCCATCATTGGGTTTCCGAGATTGTAAGCCGGAATTCCCAGCTTTTGTAAGGTCTCGGCAGTCAGCGCGTCCCTGGCAAAAACGGCCCGACAGCGCAATCGAGTCATCAACCAGCGCTCCCAAGGGAAATAAACCGATCGCGACCAACCCCACCAACCAAAGGCGCGGGATTTGCGAGTTAGAGGCCCGTTTTCGTCCCGCAAATAATACTCGGACTTGGCCGTACCGACAAAAGCATAGGGCGCGCCGCTCAGCCAAGCAAACAGCAGAGGTACAATATCCCCGCAGGCTAAAATAACGCCCTCTTGATTCCCAGATTGTTTTTGCGTCCGCACCCAAGCGCGGATGGCTTTAAACTGAGCTAGGGTCAACTGAAGCAGCCCGCCTTTGACATCGCGCAAAAATTCTCTTCTATCCATGTAAATAAATCCGCCCGAAGGCATCCGCTGCACCGGGCCGATGATGCGGGCGTTTTCTAGTTGAGCGAAAGCTTGCCCTTCGCCCACTAGCGGAAACACGGCTAATTCTGGGGGATGCGGGTGCTGTTGCAGTTCCTGCAAGATGCGAAGGGCGATCGCGTCTTCTCCGTGGCCGTTACTGAGGCAAAGTATTTTCAATCCCAAATCTCTCAAAAACTGTCTCTGAATATATAGAAGCAAGATTAGCCGCAGGATGCAAGGTGGTATAGCCGAAGGAAGAAGTAAGTCGATCGACGATCGCGCGAGTCGGGCAATTTTTGGTAAAATAGCAGGTGAAACTCCTATTTTAGAGGTAAAATCGGATGGTACAAACCCTGCCAAAATCTCTGACACTCGAAGAGTTTCTGAAGTTGTCAGAAACCAAACCAGCCAGCGAGTACATTGACGGTGAAATCATTCAAAAACCCCTGCCTCAAGGAGAACATAGTGTCATTCAAGGCGAGTTGACAAGCGCTGCTAATACTGCTCTCAAACCTCAAAAGGTGGCGCGAGCATTTCCAGAACTACGGTGCATTTTTGGCGGTCGAGCGATCGTTCCCGACGTGACTGTATTCACTTGGGAGCGCATTCCCCGCAAAGAAAATGGTGGTGTGGCAAATGTGTTTGCGATCGCCCCGGATTGGACAATTGAAATCCTATCCCCCGACCAAAGCCAAACTAAAGTTACTAAAAATATTTTACATTGTCTCAAACACGGAACTCAAATGGGTTGGTTAATCGATCCAGAGGAGCGATCGGTTTTTGTATATCGGCCGACTCAATCAACGGAGGTGTTTGACGAGCCGGAACAGTTATTGCCCGTGCCATCTTTTGCCAGGGAATTGCAACTGACAGTAGGAGAATTATTTGGTTGGCTATTAGAGTGATATCATGTCCGATCGAGCGACCGGACATGATATCACTACTGACTACTGACTACTGACCATCGATATATTGTTTTAAAATATTCCGAATTTGTTTGAGCTGAAATCCCTTAGCAAGTTGGCGCAGCTTCGAGACAAACGGCACTAATTTTTGCTCTAAACTCTCCAGCTTAGCACTCTCCTCAAAAATTTCTTCAATGTCGCCCATAGCTGCGAGTTTCAAAATTTTTGCTACCGACTCAGAAGCCGCAGGTAACAGAGAAGAATAAGCAGGAAAATCAGATGCTGGTGACAAACTGGGAGTTTTGCGCTTTTTGCTTTCGGAAGATTCCTCGTAAATCCATTCTAGTCCCAAATGCACGCGCAACTGTTCCAAAAAGTGATTTGCTTCGATCGGCTTGGGAAGAAAAGCATCGCACCCTGCGAGGATGCTATCTTGCTGCGTAGCCTCGAAAACGCTAGCGGACAGAGCGATTAACACCACATCTTTTAATTCCGGCAACTGCCGCAGTCTCCTGGCAGTTTCTAAGCCATCCATTACAGGCATCCGCAAGTCCATTAAAATGATATCCGGTTGAAATTCAACTGCTTTGCAGAGGCATTCTTGACCGTTTTGGGCCTCTGCAATTTCAAATTCCAAACGCCGCAGCAGCCTGCACAACAAATCGCGATTTAGTTGATTGTCATCCACGATTAGCACTTTCCGCTTGTTGCCGACAAAACCGACAATCCAGCGTTTTTCCCGAAAAGGAGACACCTCCAAGTACCGTTTGGCTGCGGGCAATTCTAAATCCAGCAAAAAAGTGCTGCCTTTTCCCAAAGTGCTGTTGACGCGAATTTCGCTGCCCATCAGTTTCGCTAATTTCTGGCTGATAGAGAGTCCGAGACCCGTACCTTCAACAAAAGTATTGCTTCCTAGTTGGTGGAAGGGCAAAAATATTTCTTCTAACTTGCTTCGATCTATTCCAGTGCCGGTATCCTCGATTTGAAAGCGGATTTTTAAAGCGTGTTGGGCTGCGATCGCATTGTGGGCGAAGCGCATATAATTTTGTTTCAGTTCCGAACTCAAAATCGATAATTCATAATTTTCTCCTTGCCCTCGACTCCAGGCCCCTGTGCCGACATAGCCGACTTTGAAAGTCACTCCGCCGCTGTTAGTAAATTTAACGGCATTGCTGAGTAAATTTATGAGAATTTGGCGCAATCTTTTTTGATCGACACGGACGCAGCTAGGCAGGGGAGATACTTGTTCGTAATTGAAAGAAATTCCTTTTTGAGAGGCCCGCATCTGAAAGAGATCGGCAATGTTTTTCGTGAAATTTAGAAAATTTAACTCTTCCGGGTAGAGATCCATTTTTCTAGCTTCGATTTTGGATAAATCTAAAACATCGTCGATTAACATCAGCAGGTGTTGACCGCACTGTTGAATGTTGCTGAGACTTTCTTGCTGATCTTCGCTTAAGTCTTTGTCGGTTTTGAGGATTTGAGCGTAACCTAAAACGCCGTTTAAAGGCGTGCGCAGTTCGTGGCTCATGTTGGCGAGAAATTCGCTTTTGGCGCGGTTGGCTCTTTCTGCGACTAATGCGGCTTGTTGGAGGGCGGATTCTGCAAGTTTGCGATCGGCAATTTCGGTTTGTGCTTGTTCAAATAGCGTCGATTGCTGGATCGCGATCGCCAATTGGACGCACAATTGCCGGAGGGATTCTATTTCTGAGGAATCCCAGGGACGGGGGCCGCTGCAATCCTGGGCGATCAGCAGTCCCCAGAGCTGATTTTCTGCGGTCTGTTGGGTCTGGGAAATGCTTTCTCGTGCTTTTAAAATCGGCACTATTAAGTTAGCTTTTACTTCCAATCCTTCGAGAAATTTCATGTGGCATTCCGTCAAATTTTCCCGGTAAATATCTTCCATAGATCTAATACAGCCTTGCTGATAAATATCAACAAATTTCTCTTTAAAACAGCCATCAATATTGTTAAAATTTAGCAGCGAAATTCGATTTTTTGCCACGGATTCCACAACGACAAAGCCGCTCCAGTCGGGATTAAAACGGTAAATAACTGTGCGGTCTGTTTGCAAAAATTGCCGCACTTGTTCGACAGCAGTGGTGAGGACTTCTTCTAAATTGAGGGAGGAGCGAATGCGATCGAGCATGGCAACTACCAGCCGTTCTCGCCTTAATTGCAGCAGCAGCGCCATCTCGGCTTGTTTGCGTTCGGTGATGTCGGTAATTACTCCCACTAGCCCGATTAAATTGCCAGTTTCATCTTTAATGCAGTCGGCGCGAAATAAAGTCGTTACCAGTTCGTTGGTTTTAGTTTGGATTTTGAGTTCGCCTTGCCAAGATTTGCCTTTACGGATCGTTTTATACATTTCTACCAGCACTGGAGTTTGGGGGTAAAGTGCCGTTGCTCCGCCTGCTGTGTTGAGTTCTTCTGCTGTGTAGCCGTACCGCTGAACAAAGGCTTGATTGTGGTAGATAGATCGCCCTGCCAAGTCAGCAATGCCGATCGCATCGCTGGTGCTTTCTACCGCTTGAGTAACTCGCAGTAGGTCTAATTCTGCTTGTTTGCGATCGCTAATATCAGTAATAGTGCCGATATAGCCTTTAATTTCGCCGCCATCTCCGATTTCCGCTACTGCTTGACCGATGACCCAAATTACACGATTGTCTGGACGCTGAAAGCGGTATTCTGATTTAAAAGGAATTTTGTCAATAATGGCCCGATACCATTCATTTCTCACCCGCTCCGCATCCTCGGGATGTATGGCATTCATCCAGCCAGTTTCTGCTGCTAATTCTGCGTCTAATCCCGTGATTTCGCTCCACCGCTGATTGACATAAAGGCAATTGCCAAACGCATCGCTGTGAAATATGCCAACCGGCGATGCTTCTGCCAAAGTTTGATAGCGGCGCTGGCTCAATTGCAGTGCTGATTCTGCCTGTTTTCTTTTGGTGATATCGCGGACGATCGAAATTATCTCGCCGCCTGCAAGCATTGTCAGCGACAATTCTTGAGGGAATTTAGTACCGTCGCGGCGCTGACCGATCGCTTCTATATTGCAGTACCCTTTTTGCTGGAGCACCGGCATTACTTGTAGTTCAAAATTTTGAATTTCTGCTTGGCTGTAAAGCATTTCCCATGTCTTCCCATACAGTTCGCTAGCGCTAGCCAAGCCGTACATTTTGATATAAGCGTCGTTTGAATAAATACATTTTTTATTATTAAAAATGGCGATGCCGTCGTAAGCCGCGGCCATTGCTACTGCTTGTCGCTCGATTTTGGACTCTGTTTGTTTGCGAGATGTAATGTCGTGACCGACTGAGTAGATTAAACCTTCTTCGCTAAATGGCGATGCCGTCCACAGCAGGCATTTGTAAGAACCGTCTTTGCAGATATAGCGGTTTTCAAAGGAGATACTGGACGTACCGGCTATTAGTTTTGTCCCTTCGGCTGCGGTGGCTTTTCGATCGTCTGGATGAACAAATTCGAGCATCGGCTTGGAAAAAAGTTCGGCGCTGCTGTAGCCTAGAACCGTTGACCAAGCAGGGTTTAATCGTTTAAAATATCCGTCGAAACCGATAATGCAAAGCAAGTCTAAGGAGATGGTGAAAAAGCGATCGCGCTCTGTTTGTGCCTGCTTTAATTCAGTGATATCCATCACTAAACCGTCCCAGAGAATATCGCCTTCGCTCCCAGATTTTGCCTCATTATTGAGCTTTTCCGGTCTCGCCGCTCCTTGCAGCCACTTAACTTTTCCCGATGACAGGGTATGCCGCCACTGCTGCTGCCAAGGTTCCAGGGTAGCGGCTGAAACTTCGATCGATGCTTCTAAATCTAAGATATCGTCTGCATGAATTCCGCTGAAAATTATTTCTGCATTTTGCTCTATTACTTCTGGCTCTAATCCGTACAGTTCGCGACTGCTTGAAGATACGTAGGGAAAAGACCTTTCTCCAGTTGCTGACCTTCGGAATTGATAAATTATTCCCGGCATATTAGCTACCAATTTTTGAAATCGAGCTTCGCTTTGTTCCAGGGCTCTTTGCTGCCGTCTCTCTTCGGTAATATCTCTAATTGTCCCTACTATTACTTTACTGCCGTCTGCTATTTTAAAAACGCTTTTTTTGGTAGAGATGATGTGTTCTTTCCCGGCGGTGTCTGTGAATTTTTCTTCAGTTTCTAAGCAGACACCCGTTGTCAATACTTCTTCATCTTTTGTCCAAAAAAGATCGGCCTCTGATTTGGGGAAAAAGTCATAATCTGATTTGCCCAGCAGTTCTTGCCGCGATTTGCCGAGCAACTGACAAAAAGCATCATTTAATATCATCCAGCGGTGCTGCTCGTCTTTGACAAAAATTGGGTCTGGCGTAGCATTTATGGTGTGGTTTAAAAATTCTTCTGACGCTTTCAGTTTGGCTTCGTAGCGGTAGCGATCGCTCACGTCCAACACTACTTCGAGCATCCGGTCGATCGACCCGTCCAGGCCGCGGATGCAGCGCAGCGAAACTTGCGTGTGAACTATTTCGCCGTCTTTTCTGAGGCACCTTTTATCTGAGATGTAACCGTCGATCGTACCTGCTAACATCTGAGACAATTTTTCACAATTAGCATCAAAATCCTCTGGATGAGTCAACTCCAGCCAATTCTTTTGTACGAGTTCGTCGCGCTCGTAGCCCAGCAAATTGCACAGCGCATCGTTAACTTCTATCCAATTGCAATTTTCAGGAATTTCGCGGTCAATAATTGGAGCGATGATGGCAATTCCGATCAGGGAATTTTCCACCACCGAGCGATATTTTTCTTCGCTGTTTCGCAAAGCATCTTGACTGTTCTGGCGTTCTATGGCGTAACGGAGCGATCGAATTAACAGTTCGCCGTCGATTTTTCTTTTTACTAAATAATCTTGTACGCCCGCCGAAATTAACCGCAGGGCAAGTTCTTCGTCGTTTTGAGCGGTCAGAACTACGATCGGCACATTTACCGCGTACTCTTGTATCCGAGCAACCGTCTCAATTCCCAGACTGTCTGGCAGTGAAAGGTCTAATAAAATTATGTCAAAAGTTTCTTCATTCAATCGCTGCTGCGCTTCGCTGAGGCGCTCTACTTTCGTCAGCAATATACGCTGCGACCCGCTAATTCCTGACAGCAAATCTTCAATAAGCTCAGCTTCCTGAGCGTTGTCTTCTACTAACAGAACTTTAAAGCAGGTAGGAGGCACAGCTAAGTTAAAAACTGCTTTCATAATAGTTATTAATCAAAAAAATGTCAAGCTAACTTTGATTTCACCTTTTATTTCCTGGGTACTTATTAAATTGCACCTACACATACATCGGCTCTTTCAAAATTTAGGTCAGATTGCGGTGTGAGCGATCGCTAGAAAGATTGTGTTTAAGACTTATAATTATATCACGAACCAACTCTGGTGTCAACGCGAAACATTTTTTATTCTAACTTGCAATTTAACTTCTACCTTGTACCTTCTAGCTTCTGCCTTAAAATATAAGATTTTATTCAGCTTCCGCTGCCTTCTAGCTTCTAGCTTCTGCCGAAAGTATGTCTCGATTAAGCGAGAGTAAAGTGAAAAGTTGAGCCTTTACCCGGTTCCGAGTCCACCCAAATACATCCGCCGTGACGTTCTACAATCTTTTGACAAATTGCTAAACCAATACCTGTCCCAGAATATTCTTTTTGAGTGTGCAAGCGCTGGAAAATTTGAAAAATGCGTTTTTGATGCTGCAAAGCAATGCCAATTCCCCGATCGGAGACAGAAAATAACCAGTTTTCCTCCTGTTTGCAAGCAGTAATATGAACCACCGGCGGTGCATCGTGGCGATATTTAATCGCATTGCCGACTAAATTTTGAAAGAGCTGTACGAGCTGAGAACTATCCCCCATTACCGCTGGCAATTCGCTTACGGTAACAACTGCTTGAGTGTCGCGGATCGCCCCTTGCAGGTTGGCGATTGCTTGCTGGACTGCGTGATTGCAATCTGTCAGTTGAAAAGGTTTCTGACTCCGACCAACTCGCGAATATTCGAGCAAATCGTCAATTAAACTTTGCATTCTCGTGCAGCCATGAACGATATTGCCGATAAACTTACTAGCTTGGCTGTCGAGTTGGTCTTTATAACGTTTTTCTAAAAGTTGCGCGTAGCTGGCAATGGTTGCTAAAGGCGCTTGCAAGTCGTGAGAAGCCACATAAGCAAATTGTTCTAGTTCCGCATTTGAACGCGCCAATTCTTGGTTAGATTTTAAGAGAGCAGATTCGGCGTGCTGGCGGTTCGATATCTCTTGTTGGAGGAGCAAATTTTGCTCTTGCAGGACTTTTTCTACGGCGCGGCGGTTGCTGATTTCTTGTTGCAGGATTTTGTTTTGTTCGTGAATGTTTTTTTCAACGACTAAGCGGCTGTTGATTTCTTCTTGAAGCAGCAGATTTTGTTCTTTTAGCTGCTTTTGTAAATTCCGCAGGGTGAGGTGACTTTCGATGCGGGCGAGCACTTCTTCAAACTGAAATGGCTTGCTGATGTAGTCAACTGCTCCCACAGCAAATGCGTTTACTTTGTCGAAAATTTCATCTTTAGCGCTGATAAAGATTACCGGAATTTCGCGAGTTTTAGCTTCTGATTTCAGGTGCTTACACACTTCGTAGCCGTTCATTTCCGGCATCATTATGTCGAGCAAAATCAAATCCGGCGGATGAGAATTGCAGGCTCTCAGAGCCATTTTTCCGTTAATAACGCAGCGGGGCGCGTACCCCCGATGAGTCAACATCGTAGACAACAGACGCAGGTTTTCTGGCGTATCGTCTACTACTAAAATGTTTCCTAATTGCGTTTCCTGTAGGTTGTTATTCATTTGATTGATTATTTTCGGTTAAAAAACAATGGTGGCGGCTATTTTGTTTTTAATTTCATTGCTGCTATAGCCCTCAGTTATGAATTGTTCACAATTGGCTGTTACTTTCTTTCCTTCTCTCAGTCTACCTTTAATATTTTGAATTGGCTAATTCTCACAGGCTTAGCAGCAGAGTCAGAGCATTATTGTTCCAAGTGAATTTTTTATCTAAAACCTTAAATCCAGCTACTTTACACATAGCTTCTAAAGCAGTAGCTGTAGGCAGCCACCACCACGGGCCAAAGTCGTTGATTTCAAAAACTGCTTTCTCTGTTATCCCTATAAGTTGGTTGCTGTTGATGTATTGCCGCCAATAAGCTGTTAAAATAGCTCGTTCTGCGTCGTCCAAAGCGGGAATAAACATTACTCCAGAAGCGGGAATTTCATAGCGTCCCAACTCATTCTCTATAACTTCTTGGGTAATAGCTGAAGTGAAAATTAAATGCTCGCGAGTTATCTGACGCAAAGCAACTAAAATCTGCAACGGATGGGGGTGATGGTACAAAACTCCTGCACAGTGAACTACATCGTAAGGCTCGCCAATTTCTGCAAGCTTAATTTGAGTGATATCTTGGCTAATACAATGATAATTAACAATGTTTAAACTGGTCATCCGAGCGCGAAAATCTTGCCACAATTGTACGGATATCGGCATTACATCAATCATGGTGACAGCGGCTGCGCCGTATTTGGTAGCTACAGATACTTTTTCGCTGACAGTTCCCCACAATCCGCCGACTTCTGCAAAAGTCTTGCCTTTGACTACTCGCGCAATGTAGCGATCGCGAATATCCTTAGCCTCTAACTCTAATAATATACTGGATTCCCCTGTTTGACGCTGTTTTTCTAAAATATCCTCTAATTTTTGGGAGATTTCTGGATCTTTTGGTCTAATTTCTAATGCCATCAAGTACAACATTATGGCTTCGTTAAGCCTAGCGCTATTAGCAAAATCTTGTGCTAATTGACAGTAAAATTCAGGTGCCTGTAGCGGCTGCATTTCGTGGTGATAGTAGCTACTTGCTACATCTGAATCTACCGGAGTTCTTCTAATTAGAGCATCACCTAAATTTGTGTAAATTCCCGGTAGAGAGGGATCGATTTGAAGCGCACAAAGGTAGGCGGAGACAGCATCGTTCCATTCGTGACTTCCACTCAAAGCATCGCCTAAATTGTAATAAGACCAAGAAATATGGGGATTAAGTTCAATAGCACGTTGGTAAGCAGTAGCTGCTGCTTTCCACTGTTGGGTTTTTAACAGCGCTTCTCCTAAATTGTGGTAAGTCCAAGAGAATTCTGGATTGAGTGCGATCGCCCGCCGATAAGCGAATGTTGCTGGTGCAAACTTTTGAAGTTTAACTAAAGTCAAAGCTAAGTTATAATGAGACCAAAATAAATCTGAATTAAGTGCGATCGCCCGTTCGTATGCAGCCTCAGCTTCCGACCATTTTTCTAGTTTAAAAAGAGCATCTCCTAACTTGTGAAAAGCTGCGAAAAATTTTTGGTCTAATTCAGTCGCGCGCTGGTATGCTGCGGCGGATTCCGACCATTTTTCTAATTTGTCGCAAGCTTCACCGATGCTGTAGTAAGACCAAGAAAAATCCGGGTTAATTTCAACAGCCGTGCGGTAGATCGCGATGGCTTCTTGCCATTGCTCTAACTCGAGCAGAACGCCGCCTAAATTGTAGTAAGACCAAAAATAATTCGGATTCAAATCAATACTTTCGCGGTAGGCAACCTCCGCTTCGCGCCAGAGTTCCTTAGCTTGCAAAACATGGCCTAATTTGTAATGAAACTCCGAAATCTCCGGCTGGAGTTGAATAGCTTTGCGGTAGTTAACAATAGCTTCGTCCCACTGCTTTAGCTCGCTAGCAGCTTCGGCTATTTTGCAATAAGCTTCGCAAAAACTCGGGTTTAAATAAATCGTGCGGTGGTAACAAGTCAGCGCTTTTTCGGGCTTGTTTTGCGCCAACAAAGTATTACCTAAATCGAGATATTCTTCCGCTATCTCTATCGGTTCCACCATGAGTGCTTGATACCAACAGTCTGCTGCTTCCTCAGCTTGACCGACTTGGGTAAATATCCGGCTCAAATTGCGGTAAAATCCTGCAAAGTCTGGTTGGAGGGAGATAGCTTTTTGGTAACAGCCGATCGCCTCTTGCCACTGTTCCAATGTAGCGCAGAGAGTGCCGAGGTTAGCAAAAGCTTCGGCAAAATCCGGTTGCTGGGCGATCGCAACTTTATACCAATACCTTGCGTCTTCTAGTTTACCCTGAGCTTGCAGCGCCTTTCCCAAGGTCTTGCAAGTCTCTGCAGAATTGGGTTCAGATGCCAAAACTTGTTGGCAAAGTGCGATCGCGCGATCGAACATCCCTGTAGCTAAATAAAGTTCTGCCTGTTGCTGAAAATTCACCTGCGATGTTTCCGAAGTCATTTTTGATTGTCCTGTTAATTAACAAGTCCCTGTAAAATTATATGCTACAAGTTACCAAATTTCAAATTCATGTACATCTACCGACATACAAATAGTGATCAATGTACGCGACATTCATATAAAGTAGACAGTAATAGGTTAACAGCGAGATCAATAATGTCAACAGTCAATCGAACACCGCTAATCAGCGTAATTATACCTGCATATAATGGCGATCGCTACATCGTGCAAGCGGTAGAAAGCGCCCTATGTCAAACTTTTACTAATTTGGAGATTATAGTTGTAGACGACGGTTCGACAGATAACACCCATCAAGTATTGCAGCCTTATATTGACAGAATTCGCTACATATATCAGGAAAATCAAGGAGTAGCAGCCGCCCGAAATATTGCTTGCCAACTAGCGCAAGGCGAGTTTTTGGCATTTCTAGATGCTGATGACTATTTCCTACCCTCCAAGCTAGAAAAACAACTAGCTTGCTTTGACGCTGACCCCGCATTAGATATGGTGCAAACAGGTTGGTTTATGGTCGATGAAAAAGGGCGAGAGATTTCTGCTGTTAAGCCTTGGCAGCAAGCGCCTAAATTAGATTTAGAAAGCTTTATTATATTTAAATGCGTGCGTCCAAGTGCGATGATGCTGCGCCAAAAGTGGTGGGAAAAATTGGGCGGTTTCAATGATAATTTCCCCTTGGCTGAAGATTTAGACTTTGCCTTGCGTTTAGCTTTAAAGGGATGCAAAGCAGTTTGGTTAGAAGAGATTCTTACCTGTTATCGCCAGCACAATTCTAATATCATGTCAAGCGGTTTGCCGCTAATGAAGAATACAGAAATTTTGATGAAAGAATTCTTCGAGCGACGTGATTTGCCTGAGTCAATCCGCCAGTTAAAAAACCAGGAACGCTATCTATGCTTCAAGTGGCTGGCATGGCGGATGTACCGCGACGGTCATCTAGCAGAGATGGCCCAGTGTTTGGAAAAATCATTGCAATATACGCCTTTTTCGCCCACAAAAACAGTCTTGAATTGGCTGGAAAGTTTTCAGATGGCTTCTGAAGAATATGGTGAAAAATTTGACGCTTATTCGCTGAGTAATTTAGCGGAATGGCAAGAGATAATTTTGATGGTGATGACTAATCCACCCCAATCTCAACAGAGTTCTATTCCCACACCTTTAAAAGCGCGAGCGCACATTTTACTCTACAACACGGACGATCCGGGCGTGGGAGGATTAGCGCAGTACAATCATGCCATTCTCTGTCAGTTAGCCCTATTAGGCTATCGAGTAACTTGCGTGCAAACCAAACATTCTAGCCCCTTGATTGAGCGAGAACGAGAGTTAGGTATAGAGCACTTGTGGCTGGATTTTAGCGGTCATAAAGATTTACAGCGGGTGTTAAGAAATACTCAGGATGCACAAGAAATTTTTGCTAGCAATGAACCAGATATGATTATTTTTAGCGATGGTTGGCCATTTTCCAATTTTGCAGCTAAACAGGTAGTTATTGAAATGGGAATACCATACATGATGGTGATCGGGCTAGTTATGCCAGAACACGCAACTTTTGCCTGCGGGGATGTAGTGCCTTATGTAGAAGGAGCGCTCTACCACTTCCTGCAAGCTAGAGCCTTGATTGTTGGGGCTTACGAACATTTGAATTTATTGTGCCAACATTTCAAGTTACCAAAAGAGCGAGGACAAGTGATTTACTTGGGGCGTTCTCCTGAATATTTTGCACCTCCTAATGCTGCGGCTCGTCAACGCCTGCGGCGAGAATTAGAAATTCCTGAAGATGCGATTGTCTGTTTCACATCTGCTCGATTGGCATCGATTAAAGGGCATCGATATCAGATCGAAGCAATCAAGCAGTTGCAGCAGTCTCCTGTGTGGTCTAAACTGTATTTTGTCTGGGCAGGAACTGGTGAGGGAAGCGCTGACAATGTAGAAATAGAATTGAGGGAAACTATTAAAGAGTTAGGGGTGAGCGATCGCGTGAAGTCGATCGGACAGCGCTGGGATATCCTAGATTGGCTGGATGCTAGCGACATATTCATTTTGACTTCTCTAGCAGATGCAGCGCCTTCTCTTGCAGTCATGGAAGCGATGGCTAAGGGATTGCCGGTAGTTGCAACGGCTGTGGGCGGCATTCCTGAAGGGCTTGGCGATACTGGGAAATTGTTGCCCGATCCGAATACCGATCCAGAGGGAACCGCGAGGGAATTGGCGAAAACTGTAGAAGCTTGGGCGATGAATCCAGAATTACGGCATCAAATCGGTCAAGCTTGCAAGCAGCGGGCCGAGAAAGTGTTTAAAGAGGAACGGATGTTGGCAGAGTCGATTGAGGCGATCGAAAAAGCTTTAGTTTGCGATCGCCAAACAGATCAATTTGTTACTCAAAAAGAGGTACACAGGTCAATGGCGAAAATAGAAAGCCGGGTGCACTACAGCTCTTTAGTGTGGAATGCTTGGCAGGCTTACTGTCAAAAAAATCTAAGCCAAATGCAGAAATCGCTTCAAGAATCTTTGCAGTACACACCTTTTTTGAGTACAGAAACGCTGTTAAACTGGGTAGAATATTTTGGCAACTTTTCGTCAGCCAAAGGGCATGATTTAGATACATATTCTCTAATTAACTCAGCAGAATGGCAACAATTAGTCGAGGAATTACAGGGTATTGAATCGGTATTTTATGCACGCTAAAATACTAGATTGACCTTTCAAATTCCGATGGCTGTCAACAGTAGAATTGCATCTGCCTTCTGCCTGACCTCCGTTACATCCTGTACAGTGCTCGTTGCCGAACCATTCCTTATCACCGATAAAACTCATGTCAATGGCTAATTCGACACCGCGAGTAAGTGTAATTATTCCAGCATATAATGGCGATCGCTACATAGCGCAAGCGGTAGAAAGCGTCATCAGCCAAACCTATAAAAACTGGGAAATTATCGTCGTAGACGACGGCTCAACCGACGACACCCGCCAAGCATTGCAGCCTTATTTTGACAGAATTCGCTATGTTTATCAGGAAAACCAAGGAGTAGCTGCCGCCCGCAACCGAGGAATTCAGGAATCCCGAGGTGAATTAATTGCTTTTTTAGATCAAGATGACTTTTTCTTGTCCGATAAGTTAGCTGGACAAGTTGCGTTATTTGACGCTCAGCCATCACTAGGAATTGTTAATAGTGGCTGGCGAATAGTTAAAGAGCAAGGCGAAAGTATTTTCGATGTCACACCCTGGGAATACTTGCCTCAGCTAGACTTAAAAACCTGGATTGTTTATATGCCCCTACTTCCCAGCGCCATGATGTTTTCGCGGCAGTGGTTGGAACGAGTCGGTGGCTTTGATTCTCAGTATGATTCAGTAGATGATGCCGACTTAATCTTGCGTTTAGCACTATCTGGTTGCGAAGCTGCTTGGTTGCCTCAAGTGACAGTATGCTACCGCCAGCACGGGCAAAATGTGTCCATCCAGAGAGCGCTAAAACAGGCCAACCTTAGTATTAAGTTAAAGCAAAATTTATTCAGTAGAGCCGACTTGCCAGAGGACATCCGCCAATTAGAAAAGCAGGCTTTTTATGAAGCTCTGACATGGATGGCGTGGCAACTTTACTACAGTGGCTATCCCGCAGAAATGACGGAGTATTTGCAAAAATCTTTAGATTACACCCCGTCCTCACTGACACTAACTATAATAGATTGGGTAAAGCGCCTTATCGGAATTTCTAACACCTACGGCTGCCAAATTGATGGCATTGCTCTCAGAAAAATACCAGAATGGAAACAGTTAATGGGTAATATCATTCCTCCTAAAAAAGTGCGCGTCAGTGTCATTATCCCGGCTTACAACTGTGAGCGCTACATTGTCAAATCCGTAGAGAGTGTTCTGGGCCAGACTTATCAAAACTGGGAAATTATCGTGGTAGACGACGGTTCAACTGACAACACTCGCCAATTTTTAGCACCTTACCTCGATTTAATTCAATACATCTATCAAGATAATCAAGGAGCAGCCATTGCTCGAAATAGTGCTTGCAAGTTAGCACAAGGGGAATTTTTAGCTTTTTTAGATGCTGACGACTTCTTCTTACCAGAAAAACTCGAAAAACAAGTAGCTTGCTTTGACGCTGACCCCACATTAGATATGGTGCAAACAGGTTGGGTTATTGTTGACAAAAACGAGAAAGGCATCTATGGAGTAAAGCCTTGGGAAGAAGAACCAAAATTAGATTTAGAAGCCTTTGTTTTTTACAAATCAGTGCGTCCCAGCGCCATGATGCTGCGGCGAGAGTGGTGGGAACGCTTGGGAGGTTTCGATCCTCGCTTGCCACCAACCGAAGATTTAGATTTTGTCCTACGTTTAGCTTTAAAAGGCTGCAAGTCAGTTTGGTTAAAAGAGATATTAACCTGCTATCGTCAGCACGACAGCAATATCATGTCTAACGGCTCCAAATTAATGAAAAACACGGAAATTTTGATGGAGCAATTTTTCGCGCGGCCAGATTTGCCTCAGCACATCCGCGACTTGAAACGCGCGGAACGTTACAAGTGTTTCGTATGGATAGCGTGGCGGATGTACCGCGACGGATATTTGGCAGAAATGGTCGAAAGTCTGCAAAAATCTCTGTATTACACTCATTTGACAGGCACTGAAACTGTTTTTAATTGGCTGGAAACTTTTAAGGGGGTTTCAGAACAGTACGGCTACAACTTTGATGCCTATGCCTTAACCAATTTACAGGAATGGCAAGACATAGTGGCGATCGCAGCGAACAATCCTTATCAGTTTCAATCGGCTCCCAGTTCGACTTCTCGGCAGCAAACAAAGCACGTACTCCTGTACACAGAAGACTCAGGAGTCGGCGGTTTGGCTCAGTTTAACCACTCGCTGATGTGTAAATTAGCTGCCGATGGCTACCGAGTAACCAGCGTTCAAAGTCAAGCTTCTAACCCTTTAATTACCGAACAAAAACAGCTAGGTATAGAACATATTTGGCTAGAGTTCGACACGATGAAAGAGTTTTTGCGAATTGCTTACAATTTGGATGATGCTCAAAAGATTTACGCTCAGGCTCGACCGGATTTAATTATATTTAGTGACGGCTGGCCGATGGCGAACTTTGCAGCCAAACAAGTTGCGATCGAGCAAAATATACCGTACATAATCAGTCTGGGTTATATTAATCGCAATTATGAAACCTTCGATCGCGGCGATCAAATCCCCTATTTCGATGCAGTTGCCTACCAGTACATGGTAGCCAAAGCAGCAGTAGCAGTTTCCCACGAGAATTTAAACTTGTTCCAAAGTCTATTTAAAGCGCGTCTAGAACGGGGAAAAGTAATCTATTATGGCCGACCAAATAGTTATTTTGAGCCGCCGAATCTTTCCACTCGCCAACGCCTGCGTCAAGAACAAGGAATCCCCGAAAATGCTGTCGTTTGTTTTACGGCGGCGAGATTGACTCCAATTAAAGGATATCAGTATCAATTGCAGGCGATCGCCCAACTGAAAAATCGTCCAGTTTGGCCCCAAATTTACTTTGTTTGGGCGGGGCCTGGGTCTACTACTCACGACAATCTGGAACCTGAATTAAGAGCAACTGTGAGCAAATTGGGGGTAGAAGAACAGGTTAAATTCTTAGGACAGCGCTGGGATATTGCCGATTGGCTCGACGCCAGCGACATCTTTATTTTATCTTCCCAAGCAGAAGGAATGCCGCTAGCAATTATGGAAGCAATGGCGAAAGGATTGCCCGTAATTGCCACAGCAGTCAGCGGGATTCCTGAAGAATTGGGAGATACGGGAAAGTTGCTCCCCGATCCTACAATCGACCCAGAAGGAACAGTAAAAGAGTTGGTAGAAACGGTGGAAATATGGGCAGAAAATCCCGAATTGCGCCGACTTGCAGGACAAGCGTGCAAAGCGCGAGCCCAAGAACTATTCAAAGAAGAACGGATGCTTCGGGAATATGGAGAAATAATTGAACAGGCATTTGTAAGTGACGGTGAGAGCGACAGTTTCTCTATTAGTCCGAAATTCAAAAAGCAGCTACAGCAAGTGGATAGCCTGCTGAAATACTATTATTTAGTGTGGAAAGCTTGGGATGCTTACGATCGGGGAGATATGTCCGAGATGGTGAATAATTTGCAATCTGCTTGGGCATGCACGCCTTATTTTACCACAGAAACTATCTTTGATTGGGTGAAAAATTTTGGTACTTTCGCTGCGGAAAAAAAAGTTAATTTCGATACCAACGAGCTGATCGAATCCCGATCGTGGCAACAAGTGATAGAATCAATACAGGGTTTTGAAGTGTTTTCATCTGTTCGTTAAAACTGATCTCTTGCAGCATTCTTAGGAATGGGCCGGAGAGCCCATTCCACAAAACATCAACCAAACAAAAGATATGCAATTTACATTCAAGTTCCCACGTATTAATAAACTGCTGCCAATTTGCTTAGCTATTGTCACTGTTCTGTTAATAGCCTATTTGGGACAACCAAGAGCGATCGCCCAAATGCGATCGAACGTCGCAGTTGATTTTGGACAGCCAGCCACCGGTACAATTTCCATGAGCGGCATCCTGCACGGAATCGACACCGCAAAACCGCCGGATAGTTCTATCAAACCCTTGCAGCCGAAGCTGTGGCGGGCGGGGAGACTCGATATTTACGATCGAGTAATCGCCAGCGGAGCCGAGTTTCAACTGGTAGTCAGCGACCTCTGGGGTTACGGCAGCAATCCCAAAGGTTGGCCCTATCAAAACTACCCTGCATGGGAAGCATTCGTACGGCAATTAGCTCAACAAAATAAAGGCAAAAAAATTATTTGGGATGTATGGAACGAACCTGATTTAAAAAATCCGTTTTGGAATGGAAGCAGAGAACAATTCTTTGAAACCTACAAAAGGGCTTACAAAATTTTGCGGGAAGAATTGGGGCCGTCAGCTATGATTGGCGGGCCGAGCATTACCAACTACAACAAAGAATATCTCGCCGCTTTTTTGAATTACTGCAAAGCGAACAAACTGGAAGTAAATTTCCTAGCTTGGCACGAGCTAAACGATAGCAAGATTTTATTTGTGGACGATCATGTCATCGATGCTAAACGCAATTTTCAGCAAAGTCCCTCTTACAAGGAACTGAAATTGCAAAAAATTTACGTCAACGAAATTGTCGGGGACTTAGCGCAGTACCAGCCGGGGGAAATCTTAGGTTATTTGTATAATTTAGAGTATGCAAAAGCCGACGGTGCTTGCAGAGCTTGTTGGGAGACTAAAGGGGCAAATAAAGTTAGCAATTGTTTCAACAATACGCTGAGTGGGATGGTGACGCCTAATACTTTTGAGCCGAGAGCCGCTTGGTGGACTTACAAAGCTTATGCTGACGGAGTTAATTCGCGGGTGCGGAGTCGATCGGATAACGATCGCCTTGTCGCTTTAGCCAGCAAGTCAAATCCTGAAGGTAAAGCACAGGTGCTTTTAGGTTATTTCGATCGCAATTATTCCTCAGCAACAACGGTGACATTAAACCTCGCGAATTTGCAACAGCTAGGTATCCAAAACGGTCAAAAAATTAGTCTGAAATTAGAGAAGATTCCCAACAATCTAGAAGGTGCTGTGCAAAAACTTGTGACGGTTAAAGAAGAAAGTGTGTCTGTTGGTAGCGGCAGTTTGACTTATGTTATTCCTAATTTCAACGTTCACGAAGGCTATTTATTGACGGTTAGCAAGTGATATAGTTTCTGGTTGCACCGGAATTATATAGAGGACACGGCAGTGCCGGGGAGCGTGTCACTTTTGCGATGAGTATAAATACTCAGAAATACTAGGGCAGAGGTTTTGAGCTATTGTTGGGCAA
>NZ_JAUBPE010000056.1:0-53120 GCF_036700565.1 Microcoleus pseudofavosus SVA1_A4 | reverse complement strand
TTGCCCAACAATAGCTCAAAACCTCTGCCCTAGTATTTCTGAGTATTTATACTCATCGCAAAAGTGACACGCTCCCTTAGTCATTCGACCAAATTTTTTCTTTTTAATTTTCACTTGAAAGTAAATCGGCACTGGCTTACCATTTTTTGTAGGCTAAAAATTTCCCAGACATAATTAATTTCACTCGATCGCCTTTTGGGTCTGCTTCTTTCTCGACATCCAAAGTAAAGTCTACCGCGCTCATAATCCCGTCACCAAATTTTTCGTGTATCACTGCTTTGAGCGGCATCCCGTAAACCTGCATAATTTCATAGAACCGATAAATCAGAGGGTCAACTGGAACGGAAGGATCTAAAGAACCTTTTAACGGAGGTTCACAGAGAACCGCAACCGTCTCGCTATCCAATCCCAAAGCCAATCCAATTTTCTCGGCTTCATCTTCAGATGCGGTAGCTTGGCGGTAAATAACCGCAGCAATCCAAACTTCGTCGCGACCCAAAAGTTTTTCTAAATCTGCAAAACTAATTCCCTGAGCTTTTTTAGCAGCCAAAAGCTTTTCTGTAATTTCTGAAATTGCCATTAAATATTCTCCAACTCACTGCGGTGCAAGATATGAGATATATCTCACATCTTGGGGATTTTGTCAATAGCAAGTTGAGAAAAAAAACGAATTGATAAAGGAGGAACTTCAGCAAAAGCTGGTCTCTTCCACCGCTTCTAAAAACAAAAAGAAATCTGCAAGTCAAACTTAGCGGTTTATGTTTAGCCTAGCTCCGATTCTCTAAGCTTCCTGATTGCTCAGGTTGGCCCGATATTCCCAGTTAGAGACTGCTAAAATTAACAGAGGACTTGAAATATTTGGTTTTTTGATGATTAATTTGAGCAAGAGTGTGTGTTTCTGTGGTTTTATGTGGTTTTCACGCCCAGTCAGCTTTATTCTTCCCGCACTACTCAAGCGTTTCTCCAGTTTATAACGATTATTGCTTGCTTTCGTCAAAATCTGAAAAATCAAGACTTGTCTTGATTTTTAGGCTACTGTTTTAAACCCCCACAACTTGCAACAGATAAATCCCCAAATAACTCATAACTTCCCTGGGGCAATGATACAGTTGGCTGTATATGTAGTGCAAGTTGCACAAACACAGGCAAACAGCCGAATTTAGCTCGTGCCAGCCTGACGCTCAATCCTCGATC
This sequence comes from Microcoleus pseudofavosus SVA1_A4, assembly GCF_036700565.1. NCBI lineage: Bacteria > Bacillati > Cyanobacteriota > Cyanophyceae > Oscillatoriales > Microcoleaceae > Microcoleus > Microcoleus pseudofavosus. The sequence continues at coordinate 51,926 of NZ_JAUBPE010000056.1, read as the reverse complement.
CCGCAGCCAAAGCCCCTTTACCGCTCACAACCGGCAACTGACAAAAGTATGGAGATTAAGACCAAAGATTACACCATCGAGTACGATCGCGCTACCCAAACAGTCACCTGCTGCGGCTCGTTCCGGCTCAGCCAGATGGAAGAATACGCGCCGATCGTCGATCTGCTCAACGAAGTGGTTGACTCCTCACCAAACACGATTACTCTAGACTTGCGAAAGCTAGAATTATTAAATAGTTCGGGAATTAATATTGTCTCAAAATTTGTGATCAAAGTGCGCCAGAGAAAGAATATTCAAATCGCCGTGAAAGGCTCTAAAGAGATCCCCTGGCAGGGAAAATCGCTGAAAAACTTGCAGCGGTTGATGCCTTCCCTGCACTTAGAATTGGAATAGTAAATCGAAAAAGGTAAAAGTGAGTCCCAAGCCCGCGTCAGGGAAGCGGGATGAGGGCGGCTGAAGTTAATGCGAATAAGTCATAGTTAAGTTAGCCGCAAACAGTAAAAAACTTCAGAACCGACTAAAAATTACCAATTGTCAATTGCTATGCAGGAAGAACCGTCGAGAGAACAGCTACTTTTGCACGTTCAGCGGCTGAGTGCGGAACTTGAAAACTTGAAGCGCGAAAAGGCTGACCTAGAAATTTTGCTGGAGACTACCACCGAACATTGGGATACGATGGAAGCTCTCTTGCTCGGCCAAGCTGAGTTGGCAGTGCGTTCAAGTGAAGAGCAGTTTCGGGCGATCGCCTCGGCAACTCCCGTTCCGGTATTGGTTTCTCGCCTCTGTGACGGCTTAATTCTTTATGCAAACGCTCAATTGGCTTCTCTCCTGAACATACCCCTAGAAGAATTGATCGGCAGCAGCACCCCAGACTTTTACTTCAATCCAAGCGATCGCCCAAAGGTATTGGACGCCCTCGCCAAAGACGGTTATGTCAAAAACTACGAACTCCACTGCAAAAAGTCAGACGGTACTCCCTTCTGGGCGATGATCTCCGTTCAGTCCCTGCTGTTTAACGGCCAAGAGACAGCATTGTGCGCCTTGTACGACCTCACCCAGCGCAAGGAAGCAGAACAAACCCTCCAAGAGAGCGAAAAGCGGCTCCGCCGCCAGAGTCTGGCTTTGTTGCAGCTAGGCCGGCAGAGGACTATCAATAGCGGTGCGCTGAATGTGGGAATTCGCGAAATTACCGAGGCTGCCGCCCGCACTTTGGATGTGGAAAAAGTCAGCGTCTGGCTTTACAACCATTTCAGATTTGGAACTCGCTACCCGATCGATCCCCAGCTAAATTTTACCGAGAGAGCGCTCGCCCACAACCAAACAGAGGCAATCGATACAGAGGCGGCGGCCCGAGAGCAACACGATCGTCGGGTCGATCGTTCTAAGTTTAAAATCCCCAACTTCAAATTAGTTTGTCTCGACTTGTACGATCGCACGGGCGAAAATCATTTGAGCCGCGAGTCCATATCGGCAAGCGATTTAAAATTTTCAATTGATGTCGAAGGCGACGCACCGGGCGAAAACTTGCGATCGGACAATGCTTTAGAACCGGCGCCAAAGGCTCAAAACTCTCTAACAACAAATTTGTCCGACTTATCATCGGTAGCGGAACATTCCGCTGTGCTGCCCAATGCCAGCAAGCCAAATTCATCCATCTTAAATGTAGCAATTAGGCTCGGCGGTCAGATCGTGGGCATCCTCTCTCTCGAACATATCGGCGCGCCCCGCCAGTGGGCTCTGGAGGAGCGCACCTTCGCCGATTCTTTGGCAAATTTGGTAGCGCTGGCGATCGAAGGATTTGAACGCCAGCGGGCTCAGGAAGCACTCTCCAAAGCCAAAGCGCAGCTAGAAATGACCGTCGATCAGCGCACCGCTCAACTCACCGCCGCCAATAAACTGCTCCGCATCGAAATTGCCGAGCGCAAAAGAGCCGAAATAGCTTTGCAAGAAGCCTTACACAAAGCTGAAGCAGCTTCCCGAGCTAAAAGCACTTTTTTAGCCAATATGAGCCACGAGCTGCGGACGCCGCTCAACGCAATTATCGGTTACAGCGAAATGCTAGAAGAAGAAGCATTGGAATCGGGACTCAAATACATCATCCCCGATACCCAAAAAATTCATAACGCCGGCCAACACTTGCTGACTTTAATTAACGATATTCTCGACCTTTCTAAGATAGAAGCCGGTCGGATGGAGCTTTACTTAGAAAAATTCGACCTCGCAAATTTAATAGAAGAAGTCGTTGCAACTTTGCACCCTTTGGTCGAAAAAAATCACAATCAATTACAAGTTTCTTGCTCTGTGAATTTGGGAGTGATGTATGCAGATTTGACTAAAGTCCGGCAAATTCTGTTCAATTTGCTCTCGAATGCCCTGAAGTTTACCGAAGGTGGAACGGTGCTGCTGGGCGCGACTCGCCAACCAGCAGGTGGCAGCGATTGGGTTTATTTGCAGGTATCTGATACGGGGATTGGAATGTCGGCAGAACAGCAGGAGGGTTTGTTTCAACCTTTTATGCAAGGAGATGCTTCGACTACTCGCAAATACGGCGGCACCGGTTTGGGATTGGCGATTAGCCGCTTGTTTTGTCAGATGATGGGCGGCGATATCACTCTTGAGAGTCAGTTGGGTGTTGGCTCTACTTTTACTGTTCAATTAAAGGCCAAAGTTGATATTAGTTAGAAGGAAGTTCGGCAACGAGCAATGTACGGGATGTAACGGATGTAACGGATGGGTGGAAGATAGAAGAATCATCGATTACCAATTACCAATTCCCAATTACCAATTCCCAATTACCAATTACCTTTATAATTGTGACACCGATCGCGATCGACCTCTGTTGCCGATCACACAGTAGCATTTTTTCCCAGCCTAGAATACCTGTATTATCCCAAAATTGTCCCGCAGGCAGTATCTGGCGCCTCGCTGCATTCACAAGTCGCACCTCAACCTGATTGAGGGGGGGGTGGGGGGTTGCTTGTAGAAAGGCAATTTGGTAAAAGTAATGCTATGGTCGCTAACGAGTAAAAGGCAAAAGTTAACAGGAAATCAGGAATTATCCCAGGCATAAGGACGCAGAAACATAATGGATGCCTTTTGCCGAATCCTTTCTGCTTTCAAACTGCTGCCTCTACTGCCGAGATAGCAATGCCGCCTTCATCAGCGGGCAAGTTCTCAGAATTAAAGGAGTGCATCTACATGGTTAAACCTTGCAGTCAACCGCTAAAAATAAATCCTTTCACTTGTTATCGCGATCCCGCTACAGGCAGGTGGACAGTAGTTCCAACAGTTCAGAGCGCTTGCGAAACAGACTCTAGTTTGAAAGCAAAAGCCGAAGGCGAAAATGAAGGTAAAGTAGAAACGAGTCTTTCTGCTTCGCCTGCTGTCTCGCTGCCGAAAAAACGCCTTTCCTTCTCCTTGCCTCCCCTTAAAAAGCTTGCTAAAAAATCTGCTGTCGCTGTTAGCAGGTAGCGATCGCAGGAGCCTAATCTAGTTTCCACGGTTAGTCCCCGGCGATCGCAAAAAAAAACGAACTTATCCCTAGCATAAATTCCCAAAAATTGATATACTGCCTGCAAACTTTCTCCTTCAACATCCGTGAAGTATTTGCTCGATCGCCTCGTCCAATTTCTATGGACAGACCGACCAATTCGCCAGCGGGGAACAGTCATCGTTGCTATCCCCGTGATTTGTCTGTTTGCTTCGCTGATAGCAATTGCAGGGCTCAGGAAGATTACCCTAGAGACAAGAGAGCGATCGGATACTAATAGAGCAATACTTCAGGAAACTAACCGCTTGTTAACCCTCGTGGTGGATGCGGAAACGGGCATTCGGGGTTACGGGTTGACGAAGCGCCGCGAATTTATATCACCCTACTCAAAAGCCAAGAATAGTTTGCCTCCGCTGCTGGCTAAACTCGAGGTTATGGTTCGAGAAAATCAACTGCAAGTTCAGCGACTTGAAGAAATTAAAAAAAGTACCGAACAGCAAATAAATTTTTTGCAAAACACTTTGAATAAGCTCGAAAGTTCGGCAACAAGCGTGCAGTCGCCGGAAACAATTCAGGTGTTTGCTCAAGGTAAATTGAAGATGGATCGACTGCGCGAAAAAATTAATGCGTTTGCTGATGCGGGTGAAGCCTACCAGAAAGCTCTAGATCGGCAAAGACGGGATTTGATAGATTTCACTAATTTTGTGCAAGTTGCGGGTTTGCTTGTCGGCTGTTTGGGTGCAGGGGCTTCTTGGTATTTATTTGATAGTTTAGAGAAAGAATTGAGGAAGCGGGAAGCTGGCTTGGAAGAAAGTAAAAGTCGCATTCAAGCTGTCGTAGATAATGCGGCTGACGGGATTATTACTTTGGACGAAGGGGGAAATATTGAGTCTTTTAATGCGGCCGCAGAAAAAATTTTTGGTGAAAAGGCCGATCGCATAATTGGCTCCAACCTGCGGCGGCTGATAGCTCAACCGCAGCCGTACAGCAGCGCGGGGGATTATTCGATCGAATATTTTGTGTTAAATCCCGATGCTAAGCTGAAGACTTACCAGCAAGAAACAGTTGGAGTTCGCAGCGACGGAACCAAGTTTCCGATGGAGTTGGCCCTGAGCGAAATGCGTCTGGTAAATCAACGCTTGTTTATTGCGATTTGCCGCGATGCCAGAGGACGGAAACAAGCTGAGGAAACTCTGCGCAAGCAAGCGCAAATGCTGGATTTGGCGAACGATACGATCGCGGTACTAGACTTGAACGGGGCGATTTCTTATTGGAATTTGGGGGCGAAGTGGCTCTACGGCTGGCGGAAGTCGGAAGCAATAGGAAAAAATATTCACGAGCTTTTGCAAACAGAATGGAAACAACCTTTTGAGGCAATTCAAAAAGTGTTTTTCGAGCAGGGATCTTGGCAAGGGGAACTGGTACGCACCAAGGCAGACGGCACAAAAATAACGGTGGCTAGCCGGTGGACTTTGCAGCATGACGAGCAAGATAAACCCCTGGCTATTTTGGAAATCAGCAACGATATTAGCGATCGCAAGCGCTCAGAAATTGCTTTAGCCCAAAGCGCACAGCGGTTTCGCGATACTTTTGAACAAGCCGCAGTCGGCATGGCCCAAAAGACTGTGGAAGGCAAATTTCTGTTAGTCAATCAAAAACTTTGCGAAATTTTGGGCTACAGCCGCCAAGAATTGGTGGAGAAAAGATTTCAGGAGATTACTTGGCCCGGAGATTTGGCAAGCGAACAGGAACTTTTGCGCCAATTGTTAGCAGGAGAAATTGAAAACTTCTCTCTAGAAAAGCGCTACCTCCGCAAAGACGGAGAGTTGGTGTGGGCCAACTTAACGGTTTCGCTGCTGCGAGAACAAAATGGCAGTCAATTTCTGATGGGTGTGGTAGAAGATATTAGGGAGCGCAAAAAAGCTGAGGAATCGCTGCAGTTGCGCGCTCAAGAATTGAGTTGGACGGCGCAGACGCTGGCTCAAACGACGAGTATTTTGAGAAAGCGGAATCTAGAATTAGACCAGTTTGCTTATGTAGTTTCTCACGATTTGAAAGCGCCGCTGAGGGCGATCGCAAATCTCAGCAGTTGGATAGAAGAAGACCTCAGCGACTTGATGACAGAGGATACTCTGCACCAAATGAACCTGCTGCGCGGCAGAGTTCACCGCATGGAAGCTTTGATTGAGGGACTGCTGCAATATTCCCGCGTCGGACGCATTCAAGTTGGTTCAGAAACGGTAAAAGTTGAGAAGTTATTAGCAGAAATTATTGATTCGTTGGCGCCGCCGTCTGGATTTGAGGTGAAAGTTGAACCGGGAATGCCAACTTTTGTGACCGAAAGATTGTCGTTGCAGCAGGTTTTTGCTAATTTAATTAGCAACGCAATCAAGCACAACCGAGGTGAATCCGGTCACGTAAAAATATCGGTTAAAGAGTTAGATGATTTTTACGAATTTTCTGTGGCGGATGACGGGCCGGGGATTGCTCCTCAATATCATGATAAAGTTTTTGTGATTTTTCAGACATTGGAAGCTCGCGATAAAGTTGAAAATACTGGAATTGGTTTGTCGTTGGTGAAGAAAATTGTCGAAGCTCAAGGCGGCAGTATTTCGCTGGAATCTGCCGAAGGTGAGGGAGCAACTTTTGGGTTTACTTGGCCGAAGCAACCTCTTAGCCAAGAGGGAAAGTAAAACAATTCTAAATGTAGGGTGCGCGGGCGCACCGAAAGCCCGATAGCGACTGTTTAAACTGCATCGCAGCGGATTTCGATGATAAATCCGTCGGGATCGTAAAAGTAAATGCCGCGTCCTGTAGCGCGAGTGACGGGGCCGCTGTCGATCGCAATTTGATTTGACTTTAGCACTTCGAGAGCGCGATCGAACAAATCCGGCTCGATATCGAAGGCTAAGTGGTTGGCGCGAGTAAAAGCCTTCTCCGGGTCTGGGTTTGGCGGTTCCAAGTCGGGCTGCCAAAATAGGTCAATCACAGTGCCGTCTGGAGTGACGAAATTAGCGACTTTACCAGCGGCTACCATTTCTGTTAAAGTTGCGGGGATTTCTGCACCTGTTAGTTCGTGCAAGCCGAGAATTGTACCGTAGAAGTGGCGGGAAGCTTTCATGTCGCGCACGTTTAAAGCGATATGGTGAACGCGGCGCAAGTTCCCCGGCGCGAGGACAATTTTGACGCTGTTTTGGGTAGTTTGCATGATTGTAAATTGCGAATGTTAAAAGTGAATGCTGTTAGATTAATCCAAAGTTTTACGAAGCAATTTTATTAGGGTCGTAGTGAGGACATAATATCAATTATTGTTAGATCGAATGGTAGCATCGGAATTAATGTTATATCAATTCCGGTTGCATCGGAATTAATATTACCCGAAATCAGGATACGGCAGTGCCGTGTCCCTACAATTAATCGCGGTAGGGAAACGGCACTGCCGTGTCCTCTATATCATTCCAGCGCAGCCGGAATTAATATTACCCACCGTCAGGACACTCCGTTGCTATCATTCCGGTGTCACCGGAATTGATATTATTTTTCTTTAGGGAACGATGCCATGCCTACAAATAGCATTGCTAGCCCGCCTCCAAGAATCGCGAACGCTAGTAAACCTACAGCTAAATCTAATCCCGATGTATTTTCCATTAAATTAAACCGTTCTCCAATTAAATCCCATCATCGGTATTTGTTAATTGCTGAGTGCTGGCAAACAATGGGGAAGAGAAGAAAAAAAGAAGCTCTCAAGTTACCAAAAATATTAACTTCTTCTCTCTTCCCTAACCATCCATCCGTTAAATCCATTAAATCCGTTGCCGAACTTCTTATTTTGCCAATTCTTTATCAATCGCAGCGATCAGTTCGGGCGAATCTGGGCCCACGCTGCTGCGGAATCTGGCAACCACTTCCCCCTGTTTGCTAACTAAGAATTTCTCAAAATTCCACGAAACCTCACCCTTGGGCTCGACTGCACTCGTAAGCTTAGCGTACAGCGGGTGCTGTTGACTGCCGATCGCGCGTACTTTGTCAAATAATTCAAAGCTGACGCCGTATTTTGTAGTACAGAAATTGACGATTTCTGAGTTACTTCCGGGTTCTTGAGCTCCGAAGTCGTTGCAGGGAAATCCTAAAACGCAGAGTCCAGCAGGGCCGTACTTCTGGTTCAATTCTTCGAGTCCTTTGTATTGAGGTGTATAGCCGCATTGGGAAGCTACGTTAACTATCAAGAGTACCTTGCCAGCGTAATCTCCTAGCTGCTTGTCTGCGCCTGCGATCGTTTTTACTTTAATGTCTGAGATAGTGCTGGGCATTTTCAAATACTTCTAAACTTGACCAGCACAATTTTACCGCAATTCGGTACAATTTTGTCGGTCATGCCGATCGCCGATCCGTAGGGTGCTTGTGGGCGCACCTTACCCCTTCCTATTATTACCTCTTCCTTCTTCCTTCTTCCTTCTGCTATAGCTAGATTCCACAGCGAGGAGGACGAATAGTTTAACTCTCTGATTAGTTTTCCATCATCCATTTTTGGTAAGTATCCTCAAGTTGCTTGTCTTCCAGAACCAGTTCTATGCGGACTTTTACGCAACCGTGGCGGGGTTGAGAGGCGATCGAATTTAAGATTTTGCTAGCTTTCTGCACAGAGGTAAATTCCGCCTTAACTGTCGGTTCCTGGCGATCGCTCTTAATCTCCGTCAAATCTATACCGGTGATGCTTCCCTCGCCCAAATCTATTTCTGCCAACACCTTCGGATCGTCGCCGACTTGTTCCACAATCAGCTTTTCCCACTGGATAGGTACTTGTACCATCCGAGTTTCAATTTCTTTGCGCACGATAACTTCGCCGACTTTGCGCTTGCTGCGATTGATCACCAATCGTTCTTCTAGCAGGCGAATTACTTCTCGATCGACAATATCAAAGTCTTCCCCATCATCACCTGTCTCCCCATTCTCATTTGTGCGATCGGTATCTATTTGATTTGACATAACTGTTGAGGGATTTGTTGACTTGCTGTTGCTAAATTCACGGATCGGTTCTGAGGAAATTTCTAAAGATTGAGACCCATCATTTGCCGGAATTACCGGCAGCCGTTCTACTTGCTCCGAATTAATACTTAAAAACAGCGATTTTTGGTGATAATCCACTTTTTTTAGTAGCTTAATACTTACTAAAAAAACGCGGGTATTTTCGCGACCTAGCCCAGCTACAACAAAGTTGAGCTGACCGTTATCATGAAAATATACATCTTTAATTTTGCCTACCAAATGACCTTGAGTGTCTTTGACTGTAAAACTTTTTAGCTTAGTTCTAACTTTTTCTGGCACCCGGTTGAGACGGGTAATTGATTTGGCAGTTGCTATCTTTTCTGCTGATGCTTGACTGTCCATTTTTTAAACTTTCCTGCTTAGGGATTTTTATTATGAATTGGTAAGGGCGGGGAAAGTGCATAAACTTTGGCATACGCAGACAAGTTTTGTACTCCACCCGCCCCGTTATATAGGAATTGCGCGATGCCACCAATCAAACCTGCGCGGTGACAGAATTATGTTACTAATCTGCAATTCCTATTCAACACCTGCTGCGGTTGGTTTAGATAGCTTTATTATCTACAACCGGAGTTCCATCGGTCTTAACGTCTAATTCTTCACGACGCAAGGTTTCTTCGCCGTCAACCGTGCTGCGAACAACTTCTTTTCTGACGTTGACTTCTTCCCGCACGAAAGCTTCCTTGCGAATGTCGGCCGTTTCTTCGTAGACTTCCATGCGTGCAACTTCCCCTGATTGGAAGTCAGCCTCACCGACTGAAACTACTCGACCGGCTTCTACCGGCGTTACTCGCTCGATTACGACTCGTTCTTTTTCAATGGGTACTGAAGCTCGCGCTGTTTCAGTTTCCACGCGCTTGCCAACTGCTACTTCGCCTGTTTTTGCGCGGTTTTTGTTGGCAATCAAGCGTTCTTCATAAAGCTTGAGATTTTGGTGGTTCTGTTCGTTGGTTTCGTAGAGGGGGCGATCGATATCGTAGCTGTAGTTGCTGCGATCGTAACTAGCAGGAGTTGCAGTGCTTGCCGCCGCAGTGCTTGCCGCAGTGCCTTGATCGCGGTAAACGCCTCTTACCTGTTCTTCGCGATCGTAATCTACTGGTTCTAACTCATTGTAAGCAGGCAATTGTTCTGCTTGAGCTTTGCTGCGAAGACCTGTTGCGTGGACGCGACGGGCTCCGTAGTCGAAGCGGGCCGAGCCGATCGGCAGCAATACTTTTTTGCCAAAAATCCAAATACCGGTATCAATTACCAGATAGCGAAAACGACCGGTTTCATCAACCAAAGCGTCATAAACGGTGCCTACTTTTTCATCAGAGTCGCCGGCATAAACATCAAATCCCTTGATGTCATCTCCAGCAAAAATTTCTTCCTGATAATTCGGATAAAATTCTTCTATTCTTTGAAGTGCCATGTTTTTTTTCCTCTTTGCTCTACTTAAACTAATAGTAGAAATTAATTAGTTGACTTACCTCTCCCTAAAGTCTGAAGTGTAAAATTTAGGGCGTTTAATACTATAGGAATACTGCCCTATCTCTTCTTCTGAGCTAGCGCGCTCAGCTATTTTAAAGGTTGTAAAACTTTACAATCCTCAATCTTATAGCCATTATTAAAAGTCAAAGCGAACCGTAGGGACACGGCATTGCCGTGTCCTGCTCCCCGCGCCGGACACGGCATTGCCGTATCCCTACTCCCCGCGCCGGACATGGCATTGCCGTATCCCTACTCCCCGCGCCGGACACGGCATTGCCGTATCCCTACTGTTAATAATTGTTAACTAGCTAGTTAGAAATAAACATTACATAGTAATACACAAAAATCTAAGCCCCTCATCTTGCAGAAGAGGGGCTTAGGGAAAGCTAGAAATTTTAATTTCCGAGTAGATTGAATTGATCCCTGATAGCTTCTATTCTTTTGCGGTTAACTCCTAAATCTGACTCTCCCAGACGCGAAGCCGATCGCACGTGGATGACTTTTGCTCCATCATCTACCAAAAATTCAACGTCATCAACAAACCCCATCAAAGCAGTGGAGAATTCCGCATAGAGGTAATTATCAGTTGCGGTGATAATCTTAGTTTTTCCATAGGACTCGATCGCCCCTTTGAGCTTTGCCATCGCTTCTGTCGGCGACGAAACGTATGCCAAAGGCTCAATTTTGTGTTCGGCATCTTGACTGAAGCTGCTGACGCAGTTGGGGGAATTAGGGCACGCTGCGAGTTTTCCTGACTGAATGCCGATATTGGCAGGTCTTTTTCCAGCAAACACTGTTTTTTCTCCGGGAATTGCGATAAAAGTTGCGATCGACAGTACCGCTACTGCTAGCAGTGATATTAAAATAACTAGGACTCTTTTCAATGCTGTCGGCGATTTTGTTTCAACTGTTTGCAAAGGATTAGCCCTCCTGAAAGTGCAAATTAAATCTAATTTTAATATTAATTGAAATTGACATGGAAAAATTAAAAAGATTTCCCTTGTTCTTCTATCAACCAGTAAGTCAGGATTCTTCCTTTACCTTTAACCGGGATATGACCCCGTTCTTCAAAAACAAACTGCTCTTTCAAACGCTCGTAAGTCTGCGCCGTCACTTGAATTTTACCCGGCAATCCGTTCGACTCCATCCGCGAAGCAACATTAACAGTATCCCCCCACAAATCATAGCTAAATTTGCTAATCCCAATAATTCCCGCCACCACCGAACCGCTGTGAATTCCGATCCGCAATTGAAAATTTTCTCCTATTTTGACATTAAACCTCCTCAAAGCTGCCTGCATATCCAAAGCTAAAAGTGCGATCGCCGACCCATGATCCTGCCGCGCCGTCGGCAAACCCCCAACCACCATGTAAGCATCCCCAATCGTCTTAATCTTTTCCAACCCGCGCAACTCAGACAACCTATCGAATTCCGAGAAAATCCCGTTCAAAATTTCTACCAACTGCGTCGGACTTTTGTGAGCTGAAAACTCTGTAAAACCCACCAAATCAGCAAACAATACGCTCACCTCATCAAAATGATCGGCTATCAACTTTCGCTCTTGTTGCAAGCGCTCGGCAATAGGTTTCGGTAAAATATTCAGCAGCAATTTCTCTGTTTGCTCTTGCTGCAATTTCAGCGCGGCTTCAGCTTGTTTCCGCTGAATCAGCGAACCGAGCTGCGTAGCAACCGCACTCACTAATTCCAACAAGCGCGGCTGACATTCCAGAACTTTTTCGCGATAAAAAATCAAAATAGCTAACACTTGGTTGTCCGCCAAAATTGGCAAACCAAAAGCTGCTTTCAATCCCACATTCGCCGCAATTTGCGATCGCAAAAAAACTTGTTCCGGTGCAGTCGAAACATCCTCGATCCATTCAGACTGCTGCGACTGCAAAATCCTCCCCGGCAGCCCGACACCGGGAGCAAAAGTTAACTGCCAACTTGTCTCTTGGAATTGGGCAAAACTCAAGTCGCTGAGGTACCTGCCTGTAGCGCATTTTAAAACGCCTTCACTGCAAGGAATCCAAGCTTCGCCCAGATTCCACTCAATAGTTTGACAAATTAAACCTAAAATTACATCTATAGCCGACTCAAAATTCTCAGATTTGCTAATAGCTTGAGTTGCCTTCAGCAGCAACCTCGTTTCCATTTCTACCTGGCGGCGTTCGGCTATTTCCTGGTGCAACTGGACGTTTTGAGCGGTCAACTTTTGATTTTTTTCTTGCAATTGCATTTGCAAGGAACGCACAGTAAGTTGATTGCTCACTCGCGCCAATACTTCTTTCACCTGAAAAGGTTTGGTGATATAATCTGCTCCGCCCACTTCAAAAGCTTTTGCCTTATTTATTCCTTCTTCTAGCGCGCTGAGAAAAATGATGGGAATTTCCCTAAATTGCGGTTGGGCTTTCAATTTTTCACAAAGTTCGTAGCCGTCAATATCCGGCATCATAATATCCAGCAAAATCAAATCTGGTGCGCTAGATTTAATCGCATCTAGGGCTGAAAAACCATTAGTAACCGGTCTAACTTTATAGCCTTTTTTTTGCAAAATTCTAATCAACAAACGCAGATTATCGGGCGTATCGTCAACTACTAAAATATCTGCTTGATCGTTTTCAGTTTGTTCCGCCTTCATCTGCATTATCTGATTCCTCCGCCTCGGCAATTAAATTGAGAATTTTCTGGTAATCAAAATTATCGAGATGACCCTGGAGGATTTCGGCAAATTCAGGATGAGCATCCCTTATTTTCTCGATTGTCCTGGCAATTAAGTCAAAATCAGCACTGCGGATTACCTGCTTCATGTTGTCTATCCATTCTGCGGGAAGTTCGGGCAAATAAGCAAGCGCGGCAGTAGAGGGGGAGACCGATAGATTATTTCGATCGCCTGTTGAGATAAAATCCGTTGAGTTAGAGTAGACATACTTCACCCCCAAATGCTTTTTGAGGGTATCAAATATATCTGTTTTGCGGAAAGGTTTGCTAATAAAATCGTCGCAGCCAACCAATAAAGCAAACGCTTGCCTCCCTTCAATTGTACTAGCTGTCAAAGCAACAATCTTCGGAATCGGGGATTCGGGAGGGGAAATATTCATTTCCCCGTTTCCTTGCTGCTCTTGCTCTCTCTCCTGTATTCTGGTCTTAATTTGTTGAGTAGCTTCGTAGCCGTCCATCACTGGCATTCGCACATCCATCAAAATTAAGTGGGGCTGCCAATTTTCCCACCTTTCTATTGCTTCGCAGCCGTTGGTGGCTTGTTGCAGCCCGAAACCCAAGGGAGAAAGCATTTTGACTAAAAGTTGGCGGTTGTCTTCGCGATCGTCCACAATTAAAATCCGGTAGCAGGGTTGATTTGGTTCCAACCCAATAACTTCGCGGTTAATTAGCCCGGCCGGAACATCAGCAGCATAAACCGCACCGACTGGAATCTCAAATTTAAAAGTAGTGCCGAGTTCCAGTTGACTTTCTACCACGATTTCTCCTCCCATCAGGCGGACAAATTGACGGCTGATCGTCAATCCTAAACCCGTGCCTTTCTGAGTTTTTTGACCGGAAGCTGTTTGCACAAAAGCATTAAAAACATTGCCCAATTCTTCGGGAGCAATACCAACTCCTGTATCTTCTATTTCAAACTGAAGGAAAACCACCTGCTCGCTCCTTAAATTATCAGCCTCTTCCCTCGACTCTACCTCAAAATTCCTGCTAATTATCGCAAATTCCCGAATACTCGTTGTGGTATCAAAGACAACTGTTGGACTGTCCAATAAATCAACTACTCCCGAACTTTCTAACTTTCTAACTCTTAATATAATCTCGCCTGCTTGCGTAAATTTAATGGCATTGCAGAGTAGATTGATCAGCACTTGCCGCAGTTTAACATCATCGGTTCGCACGTACTGGGGAACGTCAGCCTCGCGCTGGAAAAGCAACTGCAATTCTTGGCTTTGTGCCCGCAGTTGAAACATATCTTGTAAGTCGTCAAGCAAGCGGTAGAGGTCGAAGTTTTTTGGGTCGGTCATCATCCGCCCCGCTTCGATTTTTGACAAGTCTAAGGCTTGATTGATCAGCGTCAGCAAGTGTTCGCCGCTGCGGTGAATAATTCTCAGATTTTCTCGATTTTCGACAGTAAGATTGGGGCTGGGTTCCATGATTTGCGCAAACCCGAGTATGGAATTGAGAGGGGTGCGCAACTCGTGGCTCATATTGGCAAGAAACGTGCTTTTAGCTTTATTTGCGGCTTCAGCAGCTTGTTTTGCTTGTTGCAGTTGTTCTGTGCGTTCGTCAATTTGGGCTTCTAAGGTATGCTGGTAATCTGCTAGTATTTTTTCGGCTTGTTTGCGATCGCTAATATCTTGAAAAGCTGCGATCGCATAAGCAATATTTCCGCTAGCGTCAAAAATCGGCGTCGTATTGATCTCGATCGCAATTATTTTGCCATCTTGACGGATTTCTACATCGTCAACCCTGACAAATTCTCCTTTCAGCGCGCGCAAAATTGGCAGATTCTCCGGCGGGTAAAGCTCATCAGTATTGGCAACATAAAGTTGATAAGTTGCAGCTAATTGTTTCGCAGTGCTTTCCGCGATAGTGTCTGCACCCAGCAATTCCCCCGCTGTCTGGTTGAAATAGGCGATCGAGCCATCGGGATTGTAAACAGATACCCCCACTGGCAAAGCTTCTAAAAATTGATTCAGGCGGCTTTCACTCGCAGACAGCGCCTCATTTACTAGCTTTAACTCCTCGTTTACTTCTTGCCGCTTCAGGATTTCATCTGTTAACTTTTGGTCTTGCAAGTAACTGTGAATTGCTTCTACTACCGTTAATTTTAAGTCTTCATTTTGCCAAGGTTTAGGGATATAACGGTACAATTTAGCATATTTGATAGCATTGCTAAGGGCTTCCAAATCTGCTTGCCCCGTCAGCATAATGGTCAGCGTATCCGGCGAGCTCTCGTGAATTCTTCTGAGCAGTTCGTCCCCTTTAATATCCGGCATGATATAATCGGAAAGCACCAAAGCAATCTCGTATTCATCAGCCTGCAAATCTGCCAGCAACTCTAAAGCATCAGCCCCCCCTTCCGCCGTTTCAATAATACACCGATCGCCGATCGCCTTTTTCAGTTCAATCTTTAAACTGTTCAAAACATCCGGTTCGTCATCAATACAAACAATCACAGGTTTTTTCATAACTCAGCTAGCCCAGATTTTATCGTCTCTATTAAGTCTTTGCTTTTCCAGGGTTTGTACAAACAACAGTATAAATCGGCTTCTTTTACTGCCCGCTGAAGTGCCGCTGCATCCGCTTGTCCCGTCAACATAACCTTAATAATTTTAGGATATTTTTGGTGGACTTTAATTAAAAGTTCGTCACCTTTAATTCCCGGCATCAGCCAATCAGAAATAACCACTATTACCTGAAATTCTTCTTGAAAATCCTTAAGTAAATCTAAAGCTTCATTACCACTTTCAGCTAATTCATAAAAGTAATCATTTTTAAATTCATTCTTTAGCTGCATCTTGAGAGTATTCAATATATCGGGTTCATCGTCAACGCAAAGAATTACAGGCTTATTCATCTTTTCCTCTCTGCTTTAATTTTAGTGGGTTTACCAACTTCACTTGCTTCTACGTTATTGATTTCGGGCGAGGATGCAGGATATCTGTCCCCTATCTTATACCATTTTCAAGAAAGAATGCAAATGTATGCCATATCCAAACCTTTATATCATCAGTCATTCCATCGAAAATCTAAAATTAAAAATGGTATTATTTTAAGAGGACTTGCGAACTGAAATCCGGTTTCTCGCAATAAATCTTGTCTTTGTCAGCAAAAGTGCCGCGCTACCGGGAATCAGCCCCCTGCGGGCAAGTTTTGTTCGCTAAATTGGCAGCGAGACTGTAAAGGTTGTCTGCCCCGGTACAGACTCTACACCAATTCTGCCTTCGTGTTTTTCAACAATTGTCCTCACAATATCCAATCCCAAACCGCTACCTTCGCCCGCAGATTTCGTCGTAAAAAATGGCTGAAAAATTTTGGGAATAACTTCTGGGGGAATGCCTTTGCCGTTATCAGTAAATTTAAGCACAATATTTGCCTCTTGCTGCTGAGTTTCAATAGTCAAAATACCTTTATAATCCATTGCTTGCAGGGCATTGTGAACGAGATTCGTCCAAACTTGATTTAAGTCATCGGGATAGCACATAATTTTGGGTAAATCTCCATAATCTTTAACTACTTCTATACCGTGTTTCAGTTGATTTTGATAAAGGGTCAACACCGTTTCAATGCCGTCATTCAAGTTCGCCTGGACTTTTTCTTGTTTGCTATCGAAATGAGCGTAGGTTTTTAAGGCAAATACTACTTTTCCCGACTTCGCTGTCGCTCTTTGGATCAGGCTAATACTTTTTTTAAAGCTCGCAAACTGGTAAGCAGTATTTAAAACTACTTCCCAATCCGGCAATTTAAAAAGCGGCAACAACTGTTCTATGTTTTCGTAGATTTCCATGTCAACTAAAGTATCCGCAATTTCATCGGGCTTTTCAACTGAGGCGGCCGTCAAATCCCCCGTCAACTTCTGTTTAAATTTCCGCTTCTCTCTGCTGGTAAATAAAGTTTGTTGATGGGTAGCTCTGTACAGTAAAGTTAAAAAATAAGCTTGGCTTTCTTCAGAAAGATGTTGAAAAAATTGAGGCAATTTTTCTAAATTATCGTCCCAAAAATTAGCTATATTATTAATAGATGAACCTATAATGCCCAGGGGGGTATTGATTTCGTGGGCAATGCCGGCAATCAGTTGTCCCAGTGCCGCCATTTTTTCCGATTGAATCAAATGCTCTTGGGTGGCTTGCAGTTGGTGGATCGCAGTTGCTAAATCTTGATTTTTTTCTTGCAAAGTTTGTTGCAGCGAACAAATTTTTAAATGTGTTTCTATCCGGGCTAAAACTTCTTCAACCTGAAACGGTTTAGTAATAAAGTCCACTCCCCCAACAGCGAAAGCTTTAACTTTATCCATCACGTCGTTAATCGCACTGATGAAAATCACCGGAATGTCTTTTGTTACTTCAGACTCTTTGAGCCGCTGACAAACTTCGTAGCCGTCCATCTCCGGCATCATAATATCCAGCAGCACTAGATCTGGGGGAATTTTTTGAGCCGCAGACAGTGCTAGCTTGCCGTTGGGAACCGGGCGAACTTGATAGCCTTTTTCGCTCAAAATTCCTGCCAGCAGCCGCAGGTTTTCTGGCGTGTCGTCCACTACTAAAATATTAGCTCGATTGGTTTTCGGTAAAGTTGAAGTCATCGGGTATTTATTGGTTTTCGCTGAGATCGATTATGTTCAAAATTCTGTCGTATTCAAAATTATTAATGCAATCTTGAAGCGTGTCAGCCAGAGAGGGGTTGACAGTGCCCATTTGTGCGATCGAACTGGCGATCGCCTCCATGTCCACACTCAAAATATTTTGCTTGAATTGGGCCATCCAGTCTGGAGAAAGAGAGGCGAAATCCTCCGGTGTCAGCACCTGCTGACTTGACTCTCCTACACCTGCCGCACTGACTGCTGTTGGATCTTCATAAATATAGCGTACTCCTAAATGTTTGCCCATTGCCGCAAAGATATCCTCCTCTCGGAACGGTTTCCGCATAAAATCATCGCAACCAGCCGAAAGAATCACCGCCCGTTCTTCCTCCAAAACGCTAGCAGTCAGGGCCACAATTGCCGTTGCTTGCCCGCCAGTTGTAGTTTTAATCTGTTTCGTTGCCTCGTACCCGTCCATTACTGGCATTCTCATGTCCATCCAAATCAGATGCGGTTCCCACTCCATAAAAATATCCACCGCTTCTTTACCGTTACTCGCTTCTCTCAACTCAAATCCGAGCGGACTCAGAAGTTTTACCAACAGTTGGCGGTTCAGGGGTTTGTCGTCCACAATTAGCAAGCGGTAACTCGGCTGATTCGGTTCCAGGGCAACAACTCGGCGTTGAGTTTTCTTGCTTTCAATATCAGCAGATTCAACCAGATGAACTTGGATGTCAAACTGAAACACTGCACCCTTTCCGACCTCGCTGCTAACAGTAATTTCACCTCCCATTAATTGCACGAACTGGCGGCTGATCGCTAAACCTAAACCCGTTCCTTCTTGAGAATCTTTGCCTGTTTTTGTCTGCACGAATGCTTCAAACAACTGATCGATTTCCTCAGCAGCAATGCCTCCACCCGTATCTTGAACTTCAAAATGCAGCGAGTAGCGATCGGGCAATTGGTCGGCGCTGTTTTTGTGTACCTTTCCCCTGCCTCCTTTAACTTGCACCGACACTCCCCCTTCTGAAGTAAATTTAATGGCATTGTTGAGCAAATTAATTAAGACTTGGCGCAATTTCACTTCATCGGTGGAAATGTAATGGGGGACTTCCGCGTCCCGGTCGAAGATTAATTGCAAGCCTTTTTGCTCAGCTTTGAGAGCAAACATATCTTCTAAATCGTCGAGCAAGCGGTACAAATCGAAGCTTTTTTCATTGATGGTAGTGCGTCCTGCTTCGATTTTTGACAAGTCTAAAACTTGGTTGATTAAAGCCAGCAAATGTTCGCCGCTGCGCAGGATAATTCCGACATCCTCTTGATTTTCCTGAGACAGAGTTTTACTGCGGATCATGACTTGAGCAAAGCCGATGACTGCGTTCAGGGGCGATCGCAATTCGTGGCTCATATTGGCGAGAAAGGTACTCTTAGCTTTGTTGGCTGCTTCGGCCGCTTCTTTCGCCTGCTGCATTTTGATTCCCGCTTGTTTGCTAGCAGTAATGTCTTCAATAAAACCTTCGTAGTAAAGTATGTTTCCTGCTTCATCGCAGACAGCGCGACAATTTTCGGAAATCCAGATTATGCTGCCATCTTTGCGGTAAATTTCCGATTCAAAGTTTGACAGTATCCCGTACTCCTTTATCAGCGCTGCAAATTCGCTGCGGCGGTTGGGTTTCACGTAAAGCTGGTTCTTGAAATTGGGCTGTGCTGCTATTAATTCGGCGGCCGATTCGTAACCGTAAAGGTGAGCTAAAGCGGGGTTAGCGCTGATGTATTTCCCATCACCAGCAGTTTGAAAAATTCCATTCAAAGCATTTTCATAAATGTTGCGGTACTTTTCTTCTGCTTCCCGGAGGGCGGTTTCTGCTTTTTGGCGATCGGTAATATCGCTAGAAATCGACAAAAAACAAGCTTCTCCGTCAATATCGATGGTTTCGATCGACAGCAGCGCCGTTCTTTCTGCACCATTTTTATTGCGAAACCTGAGTTCGTAATTGTGAAGTGCCGTCTTGTTTTTTAACATTTGAATCATCCGGTCGCGCTCTCCCAAACTCGCCCAAAAATTGAGCTGCACCGCTGTTTTACCAATAATTTCTTCGTGACTGTAGCCGATCATCCGGCAGAAACTGTCATTGACTTCTATGTGAGTTCCGTCACAGATTCTCGTGATCGTAATCGCATTCGGACTCAAACGAAAAGCTTTAGAAAACTTTTCTTTTGCCTTAGCAAGATCGGCGGTGCGTTCTGCAACTTGCACTGCTAAATTTTGGTTGTATTCCGTTAACAGTTTCTCAGCTAGTTTGCGTTCCGTAATATCTTGAAAAGCGCACATCGCGTAGATAATATTTCCTTGGGCGTCGTAAATAGGAGTTCCCGAAACTTGCATGGGAGTAGTTTTGTCATTCGAGGAGATTTCAATGTCATCAACAGTTACACTTTTGCCCTGCAAAGCATTTAACATTGGGTCGCGTTCCGCTGGATAAATTTCCTGAGTTCCAGCTAAATAAACTCGGTAGGATTCGCGCAAGTTTTCTGAATCTGTTGCCACAAGTCCTTGACCTAAAAGCTGCTCTCCTGTAGGATTAATGTAATAAGGTTGACCGTTTCCATCGGCAATAAAAATGCCTAGCGGTACTGCATCGAGAAATTGTTTAACTCGGCTTTCGCTTTCCGAGAGCGAAGTAAATGAATGCTGCAATTGCTCTGCCATGCTGTTAAAAGAAGCGGCAAGTTCTCCGAGTTCATCTTCGCGATTCAGAGTCAGCTTTGTATCCCATTCATTTCGCGCCAAAGCTTTCGCCGCCGCATTCAATTTTAAAATCGGCCGCACCACCCATTTAGCAGTAAGAATCCCCAGAATTGTCGCCCCGATCAAAGCTGCAACCGACAGCAAAAAAGTCGTGCGCGTGTTGAGGTTAATTTGCTCCATAAAGTCGGACTCTGGCACAACTACGACAATCAGCCAATCCAACCCCCGATCGTCTTTAAAAGGAGTTACCTCCATAAAATTTCGCTTGCCCTCAACATCAAAAGTAAGCTGTTGAGAATGATTGATTTTAGCTAAACTGTCGTAGGATTTCTCTAAATGCTGTGCGGTTTGGCGAATTACCGGATTCTCGCTTTCTGAAGCTTTGATGCGTCTTGTTTCTTTACCTTCCACCACGAATTCTGGACTCGCCGTTGAAGTGGCAATTAACATCCCCGATCGCTCCATCACAAAAGTTTGTCCCGACTTGCCAATTTTGAGGCTGACGAGAAATTCTTTGATTCTGGAAAACAGCAAATCGCTGCCAGCTACTCCTAACAGCTTGCCAGCGTCGTCGTAGATAGGCAAAGCAGCAGTAATTGCCAGTTCCCTAGTCAAAAAATCGGTATAAATTGGAGTCCAAATCGGTTTTTTTGCCGCCGCTGCTGCTATGTACCAAGGGCGAATTCGCGGGTCGTAAATATTGGGTGAAATTTCCACTAATTGAACGCGATTTCCCTGAGAGTCAGCAGTATATCGAGCTAATTTATTGCCAGTCGAGCTGTCGGCAGCAGATATCAAAGTCCGGTCTTTAGTGCGGATTGCTCCCGAGTGGTCTCCATTTATTGTGGCTGTGTAAATGATGCTGATCGAATCAAAATATTGAATTTGTTCGAGGAAATGAAGTTCTAGTTTTGGTTTTTCTTCTAGGTTCAACTGCCCCAATTTTATACCTTGAACGTTCAGGTGATTGACAATGTGGGGAATTGACATATAATTTTCCATGCGGTCTTTGATGCGATCGCTAATTTCTCCCCGCAACTGAGCGGCAACATCGTTGACTGCCCGCTGACCGTTTTGGAACGACAGCCAACCTACAACTCCTACGATGCCGACAATTTGCACTAAAAAAGGAACTACGAGCACAATTTGTAATGGAGCTTTGCCGATAATTTTGGTAGCAAAGCGATTGAGGGGTTTAGGAAACATATTCATCCTAAAAGTAATTGAAATTGGCAAGGGAAATTAGTAGATGTTAAAATCTTGGATCGATACACGAGCGAGTGATATGATGTCCGGTTGCACTCAGGAGAGATGATTGTTGACTGTTGACTGTTGACTGTTGACTGTTGACTGTTTGGACATTGGAACACTTGAATAATACCGATGCAACTAAAAACGAGATCGGATAAAATCCGGTTAATTACCTAAGAAGATATGTTTGTAGTGAGGACTTTAGTCCTCATAAAATCTAAGGACTAAAGTCCTCACTACAAACCAATTTTATGGTGGTTGTTCGAGGGGACATGATATCAATTCCGGCTGCGCCGGAATGATATAGAGGACACGGCAGTGCCGTGTCCCTACGCCAGATTAATTGTAGGGACACGCCACTGCCGTGTCCTGATTTCGGGTAATATTAATTCCGATGTTACCGGAATTGATATGATACAGC
This sequence comes from Microcoleus pseudofavosus SVA1_A4, assembly GCF_036700565.1. Lineage (NCBI taxonomy): Bacteria > Bacillati > Cyanobacteriota > Cyanophyceae > Oscillatoriales > Microcoleaceae > Microcoleus > Microcoleus pseudofavosus. The sequence continues at coordinate 30,199 of NZ_JAUBPE010000056.1, read as the reverse complement.
AATTACCCGAAAAGTGCTGTAGATGTCCACCGCCTACTTATTGGAGGCAATAGAGATTACTATGAGTCAAGGGCGGGTATCGCACCTTACTTTTAACAGACAGGGTATGAATTTTAAATAACTATAGCGTATTTTCGCGGAGAGTTTTTGGGCCACTACCGATGCAGGTGATGCGGTACGATCGCCCTATCCACAGCCGCGCACCCCAAAAACCAAAAACCTGCAATTACCTGCGATTCAACTCCACCCTTTCGCCGTAACGCAACAGCATATCCAAACTCTCCAAACGATTTTGCCAAGTTTGCACCTGATAGCTATTCTCCCCAGAATGCAAGCGCATCGAAGATTGAAATTGAGATTGAAAACTCGCCAACAATCTTTTAGCAGTTGCTAAACTTTCCCTAGAAGGATTTGCCGCCAATTTGCTCAAAGCTTGCGCCAATTCGTCCGATCGACTTTGCAGCACTTTCAGTTCAGATTCCGACACCCGCAACTGATTGTTAGCCAACAAAAAACTCCATTCCTGCTTGAGAGCAGTATACCGCGAAGCCGCCGCCGCAAACGGCTGCCGGTAAGGAATCGGCTCCGCAGCAGAAGTGGAACGCACTGGCCGGCCTTGAGTGCGGTTAAAAAAGCCTTGCATCCCGCTGCTGATACTTTCCACCGCAAAAATAGCATAGCCCCCTGTCGGCAAATCGCGCAAAGCTTGAATTTGGTCGATCGCCACAACTTCCGGGAGAGTCAACAATTTAACCGACGGAGAAATCAAAGCCGAACCCAGAATTTGTTCCTTTACCAGCGGTTCGGTGATGCGCTGAAGTCGGTTCGTATCCAAAGCATAAGTCATCGGCACAATCAAATCTACAATTCCCTGACGAGCCCAAACTTCCCAATTTTGCTGAATTTTGTAAATCCGCTGACTTTCCGGGTGCGGAAACACCGCCACCGACAGAATAGTGCGCGGAGAATTCTGCCTCAAAAGCTGAGAAACTTCAGCTACAAAAGTATTAATTTGATTAGTTTTAAACTCAACCCACTGCCGCCACAAATTGCCGGAACTAGGCGAAATATTCACCGGATCTGCACCAGTCAACTGCTTAAATTGCTGCCTCGCCGCAATACCGTAACCGTAGGTAAAACCCGCATTGTCATCTTGAAAAGGATAGCGGATATAGTCTAATTGCACCCCATCTACTTTGTAGTTGTTGGCAATTTCGCTGACAATTCGCAGCAAATAACTGCGCGCTTCCGGGTTCGCCGGATCGAGATAAAATTTACCATCGTTAGGATGTTGCGTGCGTCCTTTATTGTCAATATTTGCCCAATCAGGATGAGCGGAAAGCACCGGTCCAGGATAAGAAGTCGGCTTGCCAATTAAAGTATTGTGGCGCTTATTTCCTGTGGCAAAAATCCAAACCCAAGCGTGCAGTTCCATGCCTCGCTCGTGAGCCAATTTAACCGCAGATTCCAGCGGGTCCCAGCCAACTGTGAGGGGGTTTTGTTGCGGTGCAACTTGACTGGGATAAATCGTATATCCGGCATTCAAAGTTTCAAAGAAAACGGTGTTGATACCGGCGGCGGCGAGCCGATCGAACACTGCCGCTAAACCCTGTTCCGATCGCGCTGCGACGATCGTACCCCGATCGAGCCAAACCGCGCGAATTTCCGCCCCAACGCGCTGCCCTTCCTTCGGGTAATTTTGCCACAGCAACTGCCGCGCTGCCACCCACTGCGATCGAGCCTCCGCGTAGTTTTGCTCTTGCAGGAGTTGGTCAAAAGTTTGCAAAACCTGCCGCGCGCTCGCGATCGCCCGCGCCGTTGCCCCTTGCAGAACAGGCGGGCGGCTGGCCGTCGGGCCGCCGGCACTGTTGCTTGCCGCCACCAGTTGAGGGGGGGTAGCAGCATTGAGATTGACGGCGGTATTACCTGAATTAGCTGCTGTCAGGGCGCTTTCAAACCTGCCGAGGAGGTTGGTGAGTTCTTGGCGCATCAAGTACGCTTCAATGCTGACGATCGGCTTATTGGAATTTGCCTGCACGTCCAAACCCGCCGGCGCAGACTGATCCGAAGGGTCTGTAAAAGTTGCAGGTACTGGATCGGGAAGCGCGGGAGAAGGAGAGGGAGAAAGTCGGCTCAGCGGGGTAGTACGCGGCGAAGTAGGGGTGTTTCTAGTGACTCTTGAGGGGGGATTTGGCAGTGGGGGCGCGACAGCAGTGGGCGGCGCTACAGGCTGCGCAGCGATTGTGCCTCCCCAGCGGGCGATCGAGGCTTGCAGCCAAGCCTTGTCTACATTTGCCGAACCGTCGCTACCCCAGCGCCAGCCGAGATAGGTAGCGCGATCGGTGGCGATGGCTGCGGAGGAACCGGAACTATCTTTCCAAGTAGCGACAGTTTGACTGTTCGCGTCGGCGGGAATCAAGACACCGCCTTGAACTGAGCCATTTTTTTGTTCTGGTGGCACCCAATTGCTAGAAGCGGTACAGGCGAGATCCCGGCAGCGCGTGCGGGGTTGCAGCGCCGCCCGCTGGGTTAACGGAAAAGCCCAATAGGCCCCGAGGAGCGATCGTAAAGATTGGCGCACCAAGGCCGGGGAACTGCGGCCGACGGGGCCCGAAGCAATCAAGCGCCCGCCCTGGGATGCCCAAGCTTGTAAAACTTTAATTTGCGCCGGAGTCAAAGTTTCAATGTTGGGCAAAAACAGCACGTTAACGCCTGCTAAATCCCCCAAATTTTTGATTTCTTCGAGATTGATTGGTTTGTAAGCAATGCCGCTTTCCCAGAGGCGCGTGGTAATCTTCACCCAATCGGGAGAATTCTCGGAACTGCGAACAACGCCCAGAACTACTTCTGCGAAACTCGGAGAGGGAAATATGATGAAGAGATTGAGTAATGTACTCGCTAGAGTTCCAATAAAGACTCTTTGCAAGAAAGTGAAAAAGCGAATTTTTTGACCCTGAGAGCAGGTATCAGGCATTTGATGAGACTTTTTGATTTGTTGCATAAATATGAGAATTACCCACCACACCGAAGAAAAGAAAAATTCAATAACAATTAAGAGCGATCGAGCGATTTTAGATTTTAGATTTTAGATTTGGGATTTGGGATTTGGGATTTGGGATTTAAATCTGGGTCTATTCCTCATGACAGTTGACAGGTGACTGTTTGGAAATTTGAACAATACCGATGCAACCGGAAACGATTTTAGATTAAAACCTGGGTGCATTTGGGTTGAAAAACCCCAAATACAATTTAGATGCCGCACAGCTTACAGCCAACAGCCAACAGCCAACTGTCAACTGTCAACTGTCAACTGTCAACTGTCAACTGTCAACTGTCAACAGCCAACAGCCAACAGCCAACAGCCAACTGTCAACAATTTTCTAACTTGCAGCTTCATTCACCGGAAATCTATCGATTAACTGCATCGCCCGAAAAGCATTCCTCCGCAAAGAATCCGAGACGTGAGGAACATGAGGAATCTGAGACAAGAAATCCAAAGTCCGGCGCAAAATCCGCACCACATCCCCTTCATCCAAACTCGTATGGCTAATCAGTTCCAGCCATTCAATACCCAGAGCCCACTGTTCCACCAAAGTCACTAAATCCCGTTCCAGCCAAATCGGGATCGCAGCTTCGTGACGGTACTGAACTTGAAACAACCGGCGGCGGAGGCCTTTTTGCAGATTGTCCAAAGGTGCCAAAACTTCCGGCGACAGCGAGTAGTGAGTCCAACTGTCAGGCCTGGAAACTTCTGTCACTAAGGCCGCGCAAGCAGCAGCGAGGTGGTGGGGGTCGAGTTCGTCAAACTCGGCAGACATCAGGGACAAACCCAACCACAGTTCGTTATCGCCGCGAATGGCGGCGCAAGCTTGGCCCAAGATTGTCGGCACCAACCTGTCGGAGGAGTCATCTCGATTTCCATCTGCCGAAACTACTCTTTCCAAACAGCCGAAATTCAGCAAGATGTCAATTAAATTGAGAAATTGCTCCCAGTAGCGAGCTCGCTGCTTTTCTAAGTCTTGTTCGCTTTTGCGGATTTCTTTTTTCAATTCTTCCCGGCGGCGCTGGCGTTTGAGCAAGGTAGCGGGGTTGCCCCATTCTAGAACCGGGTGAATTTCTAGTTTAGCTTCTAGGGCGGCGATTTTCTGCTGTTGCTCGATCGCCTCTGAGCTCGGTTCCGGTGCGGGCAATTCTGGGATCGATGCAGCAATTGAAGCAGTTTCTTCATTTGCCAAGCGGCACTGGCCGAGTCTCAGGGACATTTCCGACGGCGGGTTCAAGGTATCTGCAACGCTCAAGCGGGGTAATTCGGCGTGCAGGGTAGCGACATCGCTAATGGCGACGACATACCAGCGGTTATCTTTGCCCAAGCACACCAAATTTGGAGCTTGGCCGGAACCTGCGATTTTGGCAACCAGTACGGCGGGTACAGGAGTTGTGTGCGATCGTTTAGCTGTCGGAACGTGCTTGCCTTTGAGACTCAGAACCGTGCCGAGCACTGCAAAAGCCACAGCTACGGACATTTCCTTAAATCGCGCTTCTTCAGCTTGCTGCAATAGAGTTTTCAGCAAACGTTTGTCTTCTTTGAGTCTTCCCTGCAATTTTTCGTAATGGGCGAGCTCTTTTTCCAGGGTAGAGACATTACCTCCGGCCGCCAGGGACTCTTCCAGCACCGCTAATTCTGTTTGCAATCGGTCTAATTCTGATTGCTGCGGCTGCAAGTACAAGGTAGACAGGTATTGACCGAAACTGCGCTCTACCAACTCTTGAGCTTCGTCGAGAGTGTGAGTTTGCAGCAAATTCAGCACCATGCCGTAGCTGGGCGTAAACTGACTGGCGAGGGGGTCGGCTTTGGCTGTTGCCAAATAGGAGGCTTCTTTTGCGCCTTCAAAGCGCGTCTGAACTGCGACCACGTGCCCCAGCTCGTCCATGCCCCGCCGACCAGCCCGACCGGCCATTTGCAGGAATTCTGAAGCGTTTAGCAGTCGGTGTCCCTTGTCGGTGCGCTTGGACAAGGTAGAAATGACTGTGGTGCGGGCGGGCATATTAATCCCGGCTGCTAGGGTTTCGGTGGCAAATACGACTTTTATCAAACCTCTGCCGAAGAGTTCTTCTACCAAACCTTTCCAAGCGGGCAAAATGCCTGCGTGGTGGGCTGCGATGCCTTTTAAAAGTGCTTCTTTTTGACCGAAGCGTTCTGCTTCGGGGTTTCGCTGTAAAAAATCGTCAATGATGCGTTTGAGTTCGGCTGTTTCGGCTTGGTTAACCAGGGAGAAATTGCCGACTTCTGCGACTGCTTGGTCGCACCCGCGGCGGCTGAAGATGAAGTAAATTGCTGGTAGCATATCTCGATCGTCCAACCGGGACAAAACTTCGGTCAAACTCGGAGTGGGGATGCTGCCTCTTTCTACTTTTTGCCCCTTCTTTTTGGGGATTAACCGCAAATTAGCTCTTTTGCCAGTCTCGTCTAGCAGGGGAAATATCCCTTTTTGATTGGCGAAGTGAAATTGCAGCGGCACTGGCCGAAAGTCTGAGTAGACGAGCTCTGTGGGCCCGTGGACTTTGTTAATCCAGTCTGTGAGTTGCCCGCTATTGGCAACGGTTGCTGAGAGGGCGAGCAGTTGAATTTCCCCGGAACAGTAGATGATCGATTCTTCCCAGACGGTACCGCGCTGGCGATCGTTCATGTAGTGACACTCGTCGAGAACCACGGTTTCGACTCCGGTGAGGGAAGTACCGACTGCTCCGATCGGCGTACCGTAGAGCATATTCCGAAATATTTCGGTAGTCATCACCAAAATCGGGGCATCTCGATTGAAGGAGATGTCACCCGTCAGCAAACCTACGTTGTCGTCTCCAAATTGACTGCGGAAGTCGCGCAGCTTTTGGTTGGAGAGAGCTTTGAGGGGAGTGGTGTAGAAGACGCGCCGCCCCCTGGAGAGTGCTTGATGGATGGCGTATTCGCCGATTAACGTTTTCCCGGAGCCTGTGGGAGCGCACACCACAACGGATTTGCCTGCATCGAGGGCGGCGATCGCCTCTCTCTGAAAGTTATCTAGCTCGAATGGAAATATAGTCTTCAGATCCAGCTCTGGGCGGTTCTGGGCAGTGTCTGACACAAGGATTATTATGAGGTTTCAGGGTAATTATGCTGAAATATTGCTGAAAGCAAGTCAGCAGAGGACTGTACTGATTTTAGACCTTCGTTACCAAATCGGCTATGAAGGAATAAGTCTGTTGGCAGTTGGCAGTTGGCAGTTGGCATAATCAAGAAAAAATTTTTGCCTTCTTCCCTCTTCCTTCTTCTCTCTTCCTTTTTCCCTCTTCCCTCTTCCCTCTTCCTTCTTCCTTCTTCCTTCTTCCTTCTTCCTTCTCTATGATTCCTGTTATTTCGACCATTCCTGTTGTGCAGCTTGCTTCGGGCGATCGGCTTTCACTGCAAGTCTATCAGTTCCAAGGTGCGATTCCCGGCAAAAAAGCTTATCTCCAATCTAACCTCCACGGTGCTGAGATTAGCGGTAATGCGGTGATTTACCAATTAATTGAGTTTTTAAGGTCTTTGGACAGCAGCCAGTTAAGCGGCGAAATTTGGCTAGTTCCTGTTTGCAATCCTGTGGGTGTCAGTCAGCGATCGCACCATTTTTCCCCTGGTCGGTACAATCTTTATGATGGGGTAAATTGGAACCGAATTTTCTGGGATTTTGAAAAGCAAGGTGAAGATATTCTGGGTTTTGCTAAGTCTCAGCTCCATCTCGATGCCGATACTGTCAAAGTTAATTACAGAAAAGCGATTGCTTTGAGTTTTGCCAAAGAGTTGGCAAAAATTAACGCTCCTAGCTGCCGCCCCTACAGCGAACTTTACCGATATCAGCTACAATCTTTGTGTTTGGATGCTGACTACGTGCTGGATTTGCACAGTTCTACGAATCAAAGTTTAGATTACCTTTACTGTTTTAATTCCCGCGAGGAGAGTGCAAAAGCTTTTTTGCTCGATCGCGTAATCTTGTTTAACGAGTACGACGGCGATGCTTTTGACGAGGCGTTTATCAAGCCTTGGCTGGCTTTGGAGAAGGTTTTAGCAGAGTTGGGAAGTGCGCTCAAATTTGACGTGGAAGCTTGGACTTTAGAATTAGGTTCGGGGATGGAAATGAATCCCGAGTCGGTGGCGAATGGCTTGCGGGGCATCAAAAATTACTTAGCAAGTAAGGGTTTATTGAAACTAGATGGATTTCCTCTCCCGGAAACTGCGAACCATCAAGTTATTTTCACCCCCAAGAATTCGGTGATAAAATACTACGCACCGGCGGGCGGGATGATTCAAAATCGAGTGCAATTGGGGAGTTATGTCAAAAAGGGCGATGGCGTCCCGCCCCGCAAGCTACGGCTTTATCAAATTCTCAGCTTTAATAAAAACGGGGAATTCCCCAGTTTGGTTGATGTTTGTGCTGAGTCGGATGGTTTCATTTTTGATGTTTCGACAAATCAGTCAGTAAATCAAGGAGAGTATGTGTTGTCTGTGATGGCAGATTGAGAATACCAAGAAACCCGGTTTATTGAAGAAACCAGGTTTCTGAAAACCTATTGGTAGTCGAAGCATAATTTACGATATGCTATTTAATAGGGCTTGTTTAAATTCCGCTGCACTTTTATAATAAATTTCAGGATTGTCAATTAAAGCGCGATCGATAACTGTGGCTAGCGGTTGAGGAATCGCAGAAGTGCGATCGCCCACAGGCACAGCATCATTTTGCAACACCGCCAAAAACGGGTCTTGACCCTGCAAATTGCGCGGCGAATATCCCGTTATCATCACATACAAACAAGCCGCTCTATTTGTGATTATAGAAACTCTTACTCCCCCTTAGCAAGGGGCTAACTCTTACTCCCCCCCTTAGCAAGGGGCTAACTCTTACTCCCCCCCTTAGCAAGGGGCTAACTCTTACTCCCCCCCTTAGCAAGGGGGGGCTGGGGGGGGGTAAAATACCCGATGTTCTCAACGATTGAATCTAATCTACCTTTCTAACTCTTACTCCCCCCCTTAGCAAGGGGGGCTGGGGGGGGGTAAAATACCCGATGTTCTCAACGATTTAATCCCCTCTACAATAACCTCTAAAACCCCATCCAAATTATGATAAACATCCTCATTAGTAAACCTCAAAAAATTAATCCTTGCTGACTCAATAAAGACCTGCCTTTCTGCATCATATTCTACAGCGCCCTCCAAAAAATGGCTGTCACCATCCACTTCTAGTGCTAACTTGATTTCGGGCGAGTAGAAATCTAGCACAAATGCTGCTACACTATATTGTCTGCGAAATTTACAATTCTCAAGCTGTCTGTTTCTAATGTGTTGCCATAGTCGCTTTTCAGCTTCTGTCATTTCTGTGCGAAGCTTCTGTCGCTTGAATTTTTGTGAGGTTCTGTTGTAGAGCTTTGTCATTGTTATATAGGATTTTTTTGGTGGTGGTTTGGTTATTTAACCCCCCCAACCCCCCCTTGCTAAGGGGGGGCTAAGAGTTTTTTGAGTTTGTTCGGTGGTACAGTTTATGGTTGAATGAAAATACCGATCGCATTATGAACTCTCGCAGCAGTTGACGGAGGTCGATCGAGCAAACTACCTCCCAAATACAAACTCGTCGAACTTCCCCCGTCCAAATTTAAAGCCTCCACAGCACCCATTTGCTGCAATATCTGCGCCAGTTCTGCGAAATTTGGCCCCGCCCCTCCCGCGCGATTGTGCACCGCTACAATCAGCAAATTCCCCGCAGCATTTCGCCCGATCGCACTTCTAATTGCTGTCTGTCTAACGTAAGCATCGCTAAACCCTTCCGCCTTCGCATCCAGCACAACTCGACTGTTTTGAACTAACACCGGCCCGCCGCCTAAAATGTATGGAAAACGGTTGAAATCCGCAGGAATAGTGTTAGTTTCTACGCGCAATAAAGTTCCCGATCTCAGTTGAGGGGCGATCGACAAATCGGAACGCAAAGCCAAAATATAACCGTTAGCTGGAATGGGAAAAGCTGTTTTTTCCGCCGCACCTCCGGGGGATTGGCTGACAACTCGTGAAGCGAAGCTATCCCGTAGGGAATCGCCCGCAACTGTCACAACTATTTCATTGTCAGACAACGGAACATAAGTTGTTCCCCAATCGGAATTGTAACGGCCGATTCCCGATTGCACGTAGGCACTATTGAGATGGGAAATAGGCAAACGTTTCCCCGTCGGAGTAATCACAGTTTCTTGCAAAGTCAAACGGGCGATCGCAAATTCGCCCCGATCGTTCCAGCCGATCGCGCCCCGGTTCAATATCGGCCCTGAAAGCCATTTATTGTCCCGCCGAATCGCCCCTAAAGCTAACCGATTAATTCGATTGAAAAAACCCGCATTAATCGCCGCAGCCGCTCCCGAAAGTTCCGCTGTTTGCAATAGAGGTGCAGTGCCTTTCTCTGTCGGCGGATTGCTGAGAATTGGTCGAATTTTCACACCGGATTGACGAGGATTAACTTCTAACCAAACTACTGGAAAACGCGCAGTTCCTAAATTTTGATACTGTTGTCGCCACCTTACTCCCTGTGCCCAAATAATGTTTTTTTCTACTAAGGAATCGGGTCGAATGTCGATTACTAATCGATTGGGATTGCCGAGGCTGAAAACTTGCGGCCGCCAACCTAAAGGAATCGTCACTTTGACTTTGGTTTGAGCGCCAGCAGGTTCGACTTTTAGTGATAGCAATTGTTTGCTGGTTGCAAAAGTGCGCTGAAGTAAGGCGGGAGCCACTTTGGCATCGAGGACGATCGACCATTCTTGACCGCTTATTGCTGCGGAGGGCGCTAACGGTAGCGGTAGGCTGGGTTTGGTGGGGTCGTCTGGTGTTTTTTCGTTTCCGGGCGTGGGAGTTGTAGCTTGGGGAATAGCGGGCTTTGTGGGGTCGTCGGGGGTGTCTCTCGGTGCGGGTGTGGGAGACGGGCTCGGTGTATCGACAAAGTTAACTTGCCACGGGGCGCTGCGATCGAGATCCACGACGATGCGATCGCCCCATTCTCTCTCGGCTTGCCGAATTCCGGTAACACTTGCCGCGGGAGATGTGATTCTCAAAGTATTTCCCTCGGTAGATATCTGCCAACCCGCAAGTCTGGCAAAATCTGTGACATCTAAGTAACGATACAGGCCTGTCGATCGCGCTGCTATACTTTGAGTCTCGGTTAGAGATAGGTCAAACCACTGTACGGGCTGTTTGGTACTGTCGGCAGTGTTGAGCAAATCCACTCCGGCAGATTGCATTAAGCCAACGTCGGCAATCCAGGTTCGGATGTTCGCAGAAGTGCTGCTTGCCGGCTGCTGAGTCCAAGCTAGGGGGAGAATGCGGCCGTTTAGAGACACTTGGCGGCCTTGTCTAATTCTCGAAGATGGCGGTACAGATTGAGCCAAAAACCTATAGTCCGACAGGGGTTGAAACCCCTGTCTCATAGCCGAAGTCCTCTGAAGAGGACTGTGGGTTGGCATTGGAGTCGGTTTTAACTTATATCTTGCACCATTCTCAATTAGCCTTTTAGGAACAGGCAAGATGCCTGTTCCACAAGAAAATCTACTCTTTGTGGAACGGGCATCTTGCCCGTTCTTGAGAATGGTGCAAGATGTGAGTTTTAACCGACTTTCGCTATCAGCCAGGGAATTCATTCCCTGGCGGGCTGTGGAAGCATGAATCAGCCCAGCCCTCTCCCCCGATTGGGCTCCAACGGCTGAATTCCAGACTGAGGAAAGGGCGATCGCCAGTACGGGCGAAATCGAGACTGACAATATTGAACGCCAACAGGACAAATTACATTTCACAGCTTACAACTCACAATTTCATTCCTAAACGCATGGGTATCTAGAAACCCGGAATATCCGTATGTTCCTACTTACTAAACGGCGCTAATTGCGCTAAAGCCTAGCACGAACTGCTCACCCCGGAATAGAAATCACAAATTCCGAACCCTGCCCCAGGCAGGAATTCACGAGTAACGTACCTCCATGTTTTTCCACCACAATTTGGTTAGCAATTGACAATCCTAATCCGGTTCCTTGACCCACAGGCTTGGTTGTGAATAAGTGGTTAAAGATGTTTTCCTTGACTTCGTTCGACATCCCCACTCCATTATCCTTAATGCGAATCAAAACCTGATTGTTGGATTCGCTCATAGCAGTTTGAACCGTGATTTGGTTGGGTAAGGCTTTAATTTCACTAAAACTGCGCCCCTGATTTGACTCCTCCAAAGCGTCAATGGCATTGGCCAGTACGTTCATAAATACTTGGTTCAACTGTCCGGGAAAGCATTTTACTAGGGGCAAGTTACCATACTCTTTCACAACTTCAATGGCAGGGCGAAACTCGCTGGCTTTTAAACGGTGCTTGAGAATCAGCAGAGTGCTTTCGAGTCCGTCGTGAATATTAAAAGAAACTGGTCGATCGCTATCTGCCCTGGAAAACGTTCTCAAACTCGTACTGATATTGCGGATGCGATCGACTCCCTCGTTCATTGAGCCAATCAATTTCGGTAAATCTTCTCGCAAATACTCCAAGTCTATATCCTCAATTTCTGCTTCTATTTCTACTCCCGGATCGGGAAATTTTTCTTGATACAGGTCAATCAAGTGGAATAAATCCCCCACGTAGTCTTGAGCCGGCTGCAAATTGCCGGCGATAAAGCCTACGGGATTGTTAATTTCATGGGCTACCCCTGCGACTAAATTTCCCAGAGCAGACATCTTCTCACCCTGCACCAATTGCAGTTGCATCTGTTGGAGATTGTGGATAGAGGACTCTAGTTTTTGGGCATAATCCTGAGATTGTTGATAAAGCTGTTGAGATTGCTGATACAAGCGGGCGTTTTCCAGCGAGATGGCAGCTTGGGAGCAGAGGATGTTGAGGAGGGCGACGCGATCGCTCGTAAATACTCCCGTTGCTAGATTATTTTCTAGATATAAAATGCCCATCAACTTCCCTTGATGCAAAATCGGGCTACACAAGATACTTTTGGGCTGCTGACGGATGATATAGGGGTCATTGGCTAAGCTCGCATCGGCACTTGCATCAACTATTACAGCAGTTTGCTTGTCATGCTTGACTTTGTAAATCAGTCTGTGGGGAATGTCCTGGCTATCTTCAATGGGAATACGCTGCAAGACAACTGGCTTTGAACCTGTGGTAATTGACCCTTTGATTAACAGGCGCGAGTCTCGCAAGAGCATTAACACGCATTTATCAGCCCCCGCATTTTCGATGACGATCTTCATCAACGATGAAAGTAGATTTTCCAGTTCGATTTCAGCGGAAATAGTATGAGAAGCTTTGAGAATAGTAGCTAAATCTAAAGCCACAGAAACATTACTACTGGATATGGCCGAACTGGTGGAGGTGACACTACCCAATGTGAACAGAGTTTCGTGAGTGGAAAAAGGAGAACGGGTTTGGTCTAATATAGGTGTAAGTAGTTGAGGATAGCGAGCTTCTAAGTCAGCGACTTTGGCTTTTGCACCCCAACGAGCATAGCCATAGTAAGCTTCAATCATGTAATCCCCAGCAATGCGCTGTCTGCCCCAGTCGAGGTAGAATTTAGCTGCGAGTTCGTTGGCTAAGGCTTCTTCTTGGATATATTCGTTGGCTTTGGCAAGAGAAATAGCCTTGTCATAAAACTCACTGGCTTCTACTTTTTGTCCTAACACTCGACATTTTTCTGCCGCTACCAAATCAACCTTATGTTGATAATTCATTGGTGCATGATCCGCCCATTGGTGTAACTTGGTTTTGTTTTCTGTTACACCCTGCAATGCTTCTGATGTTTCATCTAACTGTGGATTTAATTGTGCCAAAGTTAGCAGAGAATCATAAAGATAAAATACTGGTTCGGTGACTAATCCCGCACCAGCCATAAAATAGCGCCTGACTTCAATAGCATGATTTTTCGCTGGCTCAATTTCTCCAAACAAGAAACAAAGCATTAGTTTATACAAATGAAAAATATACAATCCATATCCATCTTTGGCAGACTGTAGCTGCTGGAGAAATTCTGTTTCTTCAAGCGCTTTCCCAGACAAAAGGGTAGTATGTTCTGCAACACCTAGCAGATTTAAAACAGGTTGCCAATAGATCCGGCAATAATTTGCGGTTGTTAATTGATTTAATTGGGTCAAACTATGGCAGTAAGCGCAAATATCCTGCTCCAAGGTAGCTAGGGGTTGACTGCTCCAAAAAGAATTGAGACAAAAACTGTGGCCATTGTACCCAGCAAGTACCAAGTTCCCAAATTCTATGGCACTGGTGTAACCTTCTTGCAAGAGGGGCAGTGTTTCTTGAATGTGAGAGTTGCGGTGTACAACAAATAACCCCAAGAGCATCAAAACATCTGTTTTACTTGCTTTGGCATCGAGTTTTGAAATAATCTGGAGTGCCAGGGAACCAAACTGTGTTCCTGTATCCACGACTTGGAAGAAATTGCAGAGAATATTGCCATAGTTCGCATAGCCGAAAGCAGAAATCGATGTGTTACCGTACTGAATGGAAAGTTTAACCGACAAAGTATTCAGCAATGGGAACAGCGCAGAGCCAGTGAGGTAAGCTGCTGGGCTGATGATATTGGCAATCTTAATAGCACTGAGTTTTTTCACATCCCTCATCTCAGGCAAGTTAACCAAATCAGCGATTTCCCGATCTCCAATGAGTTCCTCAATCTGTTGGATTTCCTGTTGAATATCTGATGGTGTCGGTGTTTCAGGAAAGGTTATACCAAGCTGTTGTAAGACTTGTTGGCCGATCGCGATCGCTGATGTCAGTTTACTTTGGGAAATATGAGATTGAATTCTGATGCAGTAAACATTGACTTTTTCAGGTAAGGAGTGTGCCTGTTGAATGACAATATCAATGAACTGTTCCATCGCCTCAAAGTTACCGTTTAGCAGTGCCACTTCCGCAGCTAATTCATATAAGGCGAGGGTCATTTCATACTGCTGCTGCCAAGTATTTTCTTCCAAAAATGACAATCCCACTGTCGCATATTCACGCGCTGCTTGATAGGCGGTTGAAGTTTTAGCTTTGCGACAGGCAATTAAATTGAGTTGAGCTAATTCTTCTCGTTCTGTTGGTTGGGTAATTAAAACAGTTCCGTGATTTAATTGATTGACGATTTCAAAAATACGGTCTTCTCTTGCTTGTGTGGAAATCTGTTGCAGCAGCAGTTGTCCGATTTGGTAATGAGTCGCCTGTTTTTGGTCATCAGGAATCAGGGAATAGGCAGCTTGTTGGACGCGATCGTGTAAAAACTTGTATTTGGGTAATTGGTCGTGGGTAATTGATAATTGGTCAAATTCCTGACCGTTCCCAATTACTAATTCGCTATTCCCTTCTGCTTGATAAAACTTGTAAATTTCACTAATGGGTAAAATTAGCCCTTCTTGTAGTGCCTTCCATAGAGCTGTTGCGGTTTCTACTGGCGAATTTTCATCAACAATTGCTAACGTCCCCAAATCGAACTGATTGCCAATACAAGCAGCTAACTTTAAAATTTCCTGTGTCCTGGTTGGCAACTTTCGCAACTGAAGTGCCATGAATTCTACTACATCATCCGTTAGTGCCAAGCTTCGCACTCTAGAAATATCGCACTGCCAATACCGAGCTACAAAATTAAATTCAATTAGCCCATCTTCATGCAAAGATTTGAGGAATTGTGTGCTAAAAAATGGATTGCCTTGCGTTTTCTGATAAACGAGTTCTGTCAAAGGCAGAGCCAACGCTGTAGAACAAGCTAGAGTATCGGCCACTAAACTATTTACGTCGGCTCGATCGAGGGGAGCTAAGGTAATAGTATTCACCTTGGCTGCGGTTTTTTGAATCTCTGCTAAGGTCAGCATCAATGGATGCGCTGGAAATACTTCGTTATCCCGATAAGCTCCTATTAATAAGAGATAGCAGTTATCGGTAGCACTCATCAGCAGTTGCATCAACTTCAATGATGCTGAGTCTGCCCATTGCAAGTCGTCCAAGAAAATCACTAAAGGATGTTCTTTTGTTGTGAAGACTTGAATGAATTTTTCCAACAACAAATTAAATCGATTTTGAGCGGCACTGCCCGAAAGTTCTGGAACTGGCGGTTGCTGTCCGATAATACGTTCCAGTTCGGGAATGACTTCAACGATTACCCCAGCGCTATCGCCCAAAGCTGCCAAAATTTCTAACCTGCATTGTTCAACTTTGGCATCGGTTTCCGATAGCAATTGTCCCATTAAATCGCGAAAAGCTTGGACAAATGCACTAAAGGGTAGGTTGCGCTGGAATTGGTCGAATTTGCCTTTAATAAAGTAGCCTCGCTGTCTGACAATTGGTTTGTGAACTTCGTTGACGACAGCGGTTTTGCCAATGCCGGAGAAACCAGCCACCAGAATCATTTCGGCGCTTCCTGCACTAACGCGCTCGAAGGCGGATAGCAGAGAGAATACTTCGCTTTCTCTACCGTATAATTTTTCGGGGATGATGAAGCGATCGCACAAATCTCGCTCCCCTATTGTAAAGTTAGTCAGCGCCCCTGTCTCTTGCCACTGGTGCAAACAAGTTTCCAAATCAAACTTGAGTCCTAGGGCACTTTGATAGCGGTCTTCAGCATTCTTCGCCATCAGTTTGCTGACAATAAGAGACAGCACCAATGGAACGCTGTGGTTGACAATTGAGGCTGCCAGTGGCTGTTTGGCAAGGTGGCAGTGTACCAAATCCATTGGATCGTCTGTTTGAAACGGTAACTTTCCTGTTAGTAATTCGTAGAATGTTACTCCTAGCGAGTAGAAATCTGTGCGGTAATCAATGCCTCGGTTCATTCGCCCAGTTTGTTCTGGAGATATGTAGGGTAAAGTGCCTTCGAGGACGTTGGGATTTTGAATTTCTTGGGTTTCGCGAGGCAGCATGGAAGCGATGCTCAAATCAATCAGCTTGACTTCTTTGCTGACCGGGTTAATCAGAATGTTGGCGGGCTTGAGGTCTTTATGGATGACTCGGTGGCGATGAAGTCCGTCAAGGGCGTTGGCAATTTGAATCGCCACGGGCAGAAATTCGTTAACGGGCAAGCCTTCTAGGGGTTCGTTGCTAGCGGATGCAATACTTGAGAGGTAGCTACTTAAGGAAATTCCGCCAAAGTCTTCCATCACCAGAGCATAGCGGTTCTGGTACCTCTCCAGGCTGTAGGCCTTAACATTGCCGGGGATATCTAAGTTTTTAGCAATAACGTACTGGTTGCGGAAATGAACGAGTTCGTTGAAGCTGGGAAAGTCATTTCGCAGCAGTTTGATCGCGACGGGCTGCCCATTTTCCGTGCGAATGCCGCGATAAACTAGAGTTCGATTGCCTGCGTATATTTGCTCGTTAATGTGATATCCTAGGAAAAAATTTGCGATCTTAATCATATCTACGTATTCCTACTGCTTCTGTCAAGCCTAAAGCTTCTGAGAGTTAATATCTAATATTGTCGCTCTATCTGCCGTGCTATTAATTAATTACATTTTTCTTAACATATTTTGAATCTCAAACTATGAAAGAGCGATCTTAAAAACCCGACTTAATATTTTAGGTAAGAGATGTTGATACTTCAGTTGAAACTAAGTAGAAAATGACTCCGGGAACCCTGATTGAACGACAGCAGTTCATGGCAGAGGAACTGCTGTCAGCTAATCTTGTAGTTGCGAGGTGGCGCTAATTGCGCTAATTGCCCTAAAGATATACTACCAACTGCTCACCCCGGAATAGAAATCACAAACTCCGAACCCTGCCCCAGGCAGGAATTCACGAGTAACGTACCTCCATGTTTTTCCACCACAATTTGGCGGGCTATAGACAATCCCAATCCGGTTCCTTGACCCACAGACTTAGTTGTGAATAAGTGGTTAAAGATGTTTTCCTTGACTTCGTTCGACATCCCCACTCCATTATCCTTTATGCGAATCACAACCTGATTGTTGGATTCGCTCAGAGCAGTTTGAACCGTGATTTGGTTGGGTAAGGCTTTAATTTCACTAAAACTGCGCCCCTGATTTGACTCCTCCAAAGCGTCAATGGCATTGGCCAGTACGTTCATAAATACTTGGTTCAACTGTCCGGGAAAGCATTTTACTAGGGGCAAGTTACCATACTCTTTCACAACTTCAATGGCAGGGCGAAACTCGCTGGCTTTTAAACGGTGCTTGAGAATCAGCAGAGTGCTTTCGAGTCCGTCGTGAATATTAAAAGAAACTGGTCGATCGCTATCTGCCCTGGAAAACGTTCTCAAACTCGTACTGATATTGCGGATGCGATCGACTCCCTCGTTCATTGAGCCAATCAATTTCGGTAAATCTTCTCGCAAATACTCCAAGTCTATATCCTCAATTTCTGCTTCTATTTCTACTCCCGGATCGGGAAATTTTTCTTGATACAGGTCAATCAAGTGGAATAAATCCCCCACGTAGTCTTGAGCCGGCTGCAAATTGCCGGCGATAAAGCCTACGGGATTGTTAATTTCATGGGCTACCCCTGCCACCAGATTGCCGAGAGCAGACATCTTCTCACCCTGCACCAATTGCAACTGCATCTGTTTGAGATCGTGAAGATAAAGCTCTAGTTTTTGGGCATATTCCTGGGATTGTTGATACAGTCGGGCGTTCTGTAAGGAAATTGCTGCTTGGGTACAGAGGAGATTGAGGATTTCAACGCGATCGCTTGTAAAAGCGCCGATAGCAAGGTTGTTCTCCAGATACAGTACGCCTAGCAGTTTTCCCTGATGGAGAATCGGCGCACACAGCAGGCTTTTGGGGTGCTGGCGGATGATGTAAGGATCTGCCATCAGCGAAGAATGAGTTATTGCATGACTAATCACTAACGGTTGTAAGGTGCGTTTAACCCTCTGGATTAGCGTAATGGGAAGCTCCTGACTTTCCTCAAGCGGAATTGATAGCAGCACAGTTGAGCAGCAAACGACTGTGCTAGTTGCTTCAACGATTAATCTGTTCCCTTTGAGCAATAACAAGGCAGATTTGTCAGCGCCGGCATTTTCAATTACCACTTGCAGCAGCGTCGAGAGTAATCGCTCTAGATGAATTTCGCTAGAGAGGGTTTGGGAAGCTTTGAGAACAGTTTCTATATCTAATACAGCAGATATGTTACGGCTGCTAGAAGTGGACGATCTGTTAATCGTATGAGATGTAAAGGTATTCCTTTCATGGAGCATTATTTCTGATGCGAGCTGTAATTCATCCGATTGCAAAATTAATGCTAAGAGTTCAGGATAGGATTGCTCTAGCTCCCTCACCTTAGCTGCGGCTCCCCAGTGGGCGTAGCTATAGTAAGCATCGTGCATGTAGTCTCTAGCAATGCGGGGTTTTCCCCACTCTAAACAGAATTTGGCTGCTAATTCATTTGCTAGGGCAACTTCTTGGAGATATTCGTTTTCTGTCGCTCCCGCGATCGCGCGATCGTAAAATTCTATCGCCTCTGATTTGTGACCTAAAACTCGGTATCGTTCGGCTTCAACTAAATAAAATTTGTGCAGGTAATTGGCTGGATCGTGGTCAGCCCAATTTTTGATTTTTTCTTGGTTTTTAGCCACCCGATCGAGAATGCATTGCTGTTGTGTCTTGGAAACCCGAACATAAATTGCTAGATGGGCTAGAGAATCATAAGTGTAGCAGAGCGGAACGATGAATAAGCCTGTAGCCCCACCTATATAATTTTCGGCGGCAATTGCTGCTTCCACCGCCAACTCAAACTTGCCAAACAGGTAACACAGATTCAGTTGGCTGGCATAGAAATAGTACAGCGCAGTTAGATCGCCCGATCGCTTCAAGGCTGGCACGATTTCCTCGCGATCGAAGGCATCTCCAGTCAGTTGCCAAGGTTCGGCAGAACCGCCTACCAGATTCAAAATTGCTTGCTGAAAAACCGTCAAATGACTGGTAAGCCCTTCTTGGTTGAGGAGTCTGAGTTGCTCTCGGAAAGCAGCGCTCTCTTGGCTGAGATCGCTTAGTTCTCGACCGATAAACCAACAGTATGAGATGTAAATAAATCCGCAAATGGCAGCCGATTCTAAATCTCCAGTTTCCAATCCAACTTCATAGCCTTCCCGGAGAAACGCTAAGCTGTTCTTGAGCGGCTCTTTCCAATGCCACACGCTACAGTAAATTCCGACATAGACTCGGGATTTCAGTTCTTTGGCATTGAAATGTTCGAGCAACTTCAGTGCTAGTTTTGCACACTGATAGCCAAAATCAATCTCTCCTGTCATGCCACAAAGTATCAGTCCATAGT
Source organism: Microcoleus pseudofavosus SVA1_A4 (assembly GCF_036700565.1). NCBI lineage: Bacteria > Bacillati > Cyanobacteriota > Cyanophyceae > Oscillatoriales > Microcoleaceae > Microcoleus > Microcoleus pseudofavosus. The sequence continues at coordinate 10,899 of NZ_JAUBPE010000056.1, read as the reverse complement.
AGGCATAACCAATTGCAGAAAATGAAGTATTGCCATATTGAACAGATAAATTGACCTGTTCGAGCACAATAAACGGTAACAGCGCTGGAGTGGCAACAAAGGCAGCAGCAGAAACAGCGGCAAGAATCCGTACAACTGCTAACTTGTTAGGATCTCTCATCTGTGGCAGAGTCATTAAGTCCAGAGGTTTTCTTCCAGCCAAGATGGATTTAGTCGCCTCGAATGCCTTTACAATATCTAATTGACTGGGTTGCTCTGGAAGACTGGTTCCTAGACGCTCCACAATCTTCACGGCAATCTGCACTGCCTCTATAAATTGATGTTGGGCTTGAGCAGCTTGAATTTGAATTTCATAGACCTTAATCGTATCCAACAGAGTTCTAGAGTGTTCTGCAATGATTGCCGCCAATTGTTTCATCTGCTCGAAGTTGCCGCTCAGGTAAGCCGCTTCAGTGGCAGCTTCGTAGAGGGCTAGGGTTATTTCGTACTGGGTTTGCCAGCTATCTTCAGCTAACAAGGCGATGCCTGTCGTGCAATACTCAAATGCGGCTGTATAGGCAGTTGCGGCTCTAGCTTTTTGTCCGGCTTTTAGATTGAGTTGGGCGAGTTCTATTTGCTCCGATGGATGGACGATCAGGGATTTGCCGATATTTAGTTGGTTAACTATCTCAAACAGTTTTTCTTCTTTTTCGGCAACCGATGTATGAGTTAGTAACAGTTGCCCAATTTTTAAGTGAGCGATTTGTTTTTGCTCGTCTGGAATCAGGGAATAAGCAGCTTGTTGGACGCGATCGTGCAAGAATTTGTAAGAACACGAGTCAGACTCCAGAAGTTCCGAGCTAGAGGGATTTTCTTCCCTCAATTGAGACTCTTCCTGAAAAAACTTATAAACCTCACTTGTGGGTAAAACCAATCCCTCTTGTAATGCTTTCCATAGCTCTGAAGCAGTCTCGACCTGAGATTTTTCGCGAACGATCGCCAGGGTTGCTAAGTCAAACTCGTTGCCAATGCAGGCGGCAAGTTTCAGTACCTCGCGAGCCGGTGCAGGCAACTTCTGCAACTGAAGTGCCATAAACTCAACCACATCATCCGTTAACGCCAGCGAGCGAATTTGAGCAATGTCACACTGCCAGTAACCAATCTCAGTGTTGAATGTAATCCCTCCCTCTTCATGTAGCGCTTTGAGAAATTGGGTGGCAAAGAAGGGATTACCTTGAGTTTTTTGGTACACCAATTCTGTCAGAGGTGCAGCAATCTCTTGCGAACAACTCAGGGTGTCTGCAACCAGGTGGTTGAGGTCATTTTGGAGCAGGGGTTTTAGAGTAATGGTGTTGACTAGGGCACCGCTGCTGCGAACTTCATCTAGCGTCAGCATTAGTGGATGAGCAGGAGAAACCTCGTTATCCCGGTAAGCGCCAATTAACAGGAGGTAGCCAGCGTGAGTGTCGCTCATTAACAGGTGCATCAACTTGAGCGATGCCGAATCTGCCCACTGCAAGTCATCGAGAAAAATTACTAGCGGATGGTCTTGGGTGGTAAATACCTGAATAAACTTCGGGAACCACAAGTTGAAGCGATTTTGACTGGCATTCCCAACCTGTTCCGAAACAGGTGGCTGTTGACCGATAATCCGTTCGAGTTCGGGGATGACTTGAATAATGACTTGTCCGTTTCCTCCCAGTGCTGAGAGAATTTGGGCTTTCCATCGCTCCAAGTGTTCGTCTGTCTCGCTCAACAGTTGTCCCATTAAGTCGCGAAATGCTTGGACAAAGGCAGCGAAGGGAATGTTGCGGTTGAACTGGTCAAATTTTCCTTTGATGAAATAGCCGCGCTGCCGGACAATAGGTTTGTGCACTTCGTTGACTACAGCCGTTTTTCCAATCCCGGAAAACCCGGCAACGAGCATTATTTCGCTGCTTCCTTCACTGACGCGATTGAAAGCATTGAGCAGGATTTCTACTTCCGTTTGCCGGCCGTAGAGCTTTTCTGAGATGAGAAAGCGATCGCAAACATCCCGCATTCCCAACTCAAATAGTTCGATTTGTCCGTCTTGTAATTGTTGCCAACATCGCTCTAGATCGTGTTTGATTCCAAGAACATTTTGATAGCGGTCTTCCGCATTCTTTGCCATTAACTTGCTGACGATATTTGAGAGTACCAAAGGGATCTTTGGATTCACGCTGTGGGCGGTAGGCGGTTGCTTGGCAACATGACAGTGCACCAATTCCATTAGATCGTGGGATGGAAAGGGTAGTTGGCCGGTGAGCAATTCAAAGAAGGTGACACCGAGCGAATAGAAATCGCTGCGATAGTCAATTCCCCGGTTCATGCGCCCGGTTTGTTCTGGGGAGAGATAAGCTAGGGTGCCTTCTAGTCCGTTTGGGTTTTGAGTGGTATGGGTTTCGCGAGGAAGCAAAGACGAAATGCTGAAATCAATCAGCTTGACTTTTTTGGTTTTGGAATTAATCAGGATATTGGCAGGTTTGAGGTCTTTGTGAATGACTCGGTTTCGGTAGAGTCCGTTGAGAATGTCAGTTATTTGAATGGCCATCGCCAATATTTCTACTAGCGAAAGCGATCGCTCTTGGGCGTACTGTCGCAGAGAAATGCCACCAAAATCCTCCATCACTAGGGCATAGCTGTTGCGGTAGGATTCTAGAGTGTAGGCTTCAACAACTCCTGACAAACATAGATTTTTGGCAATGGCATATTGGTTGCAAAATTGCAGCAGTTCGCTGAAGTTGGGATAGTCTCGCTTGAGCAGTTTGATGACAACTGGATACTGGTCTATTTCTCGGATGGCTCGATAAACTAGGGTTCTGGAACCGCTGTAGAGTTGCTCCGTCAGACGGTAGCCGGGAATGGTATTGATTAAACCTACGGTGGCATTCATTATGGACTATCCTAATCTTCAATATTGATTTTTAACAGTTAATCTGGACTTGGATTTGCGAGGTTGAACGGTGATAGCACTTCGACCTCACCCTTTCACCGGCAACAAGATTACAAATTCAGTTCCTTGATGGAGTACAGAGTTGACCTCGCTCTCCCCGTATATTTTTCTACTACAATCTGGCGGGCGATCGCCAATCCCAATCCCGTTCCTTTACCGACTATCTTGGTGGTAAATAAGTGGTTAAAGATGCGCTGTTTTACCTCTTGAGTCATACCGAGGCCATTGTCAGCAACGCCAATTGTCACCCACTCCTGATTCTTTTTTTGTGTGCTAATTGTGATGCGATTCGGATTGGCTTTAATCTCAGCAAAACTGCGTCCCTGGTTCGATGATTCTAACGCATCGATCGCGTTTGCCAAGATATTCACGAACACTTGATTGAGCTGCCCGGGGAAGCACTCAACTGCTGGCAAGGTCAAGGGCGTTGGCAATTTGAATCGCCACGGGCAGAAACTCGTTAACGGGCAAGCCTTCTAGGGGTTCCTTGCTAGCGGATGCTAAACGAGCGAGGTAGCTACTTAAGGAAATTCCCCCAAAGTCTTCCATCACCAGAGCATAGTGGTTGTGGTACGTCTCCAGGCTGTATGCCTTAACACTGCCAGGGATCTCTAAGTTTTTAGCAATGATGTACTGGTTGCGGAAGTGAACGAGTTCGTTGAAGCGGGGAAAGTCATTTCGCAGCAGTTCGATCGCGACGGGCTGCCCATTTGAACACCGAAGTCCGCGATCTACTAGAGTTCGATTGCCTGCGTATACTTGCTCGTTAATGTGATATCCTAGAAAAAGATTTGTGATGTCAGTCATACCTACGTATTCCTACTACTTTTGTCAAGCCCGAAGCTTCTTAGAGTTAGTATCTAATATTGTCGCTCTATCTGCCGTGTTCTTCAGTGAATTACATTTTTCTTAACATATTTGGGAGGTCAAACTATGAAAGAGCTATTTGAAAAACAAGACTTAATATTTTATGTAAGAGCTGTTGATACGGCAGTTGAGACTGAGTAGAAAATGACTCAGCTTTAGCCGATTGAACGACAGCAGTTCAGGGAAGAGGAACTTAAGAACCTAATTAATAGGCGTGGCCTAATTATGGGGTGATTTTTGACACTCTCGGCCCTAAATGGACTGAGATTATTGATTCAAAAAGGCTGCGCTGGCTCTACCAGATACTCCACAATGTGTCGTAAATCCTTGAAATAGCCTTCATTGATGAGTTACAAACGTTTGTGGGTCAAAAAACACAAATTAGGGTTGTGGACAACTGTCAACCTGTTGCGGCAAGCCATCTTAGCCTGGGTTCTGGACGATCGCTTACAAGACTTGCGCGCAAACTCTGACTGTAATCGGTCAAATTTTATCAATTTCTTGATACACTTAATGTTCGCGGCCCGAGAGTTGACTGCACAATAAGACAGGTTTCACGAGTTGTGAACCGCGCTGCTACATTGCACCTACCGACTGAGCGGGCAGGTGGGCTTTGTGTCTGCGGGCGCTGACGAAACCAACTCAACAGCGCAGCCAACAAAATAAAGCTAGATTTACTATCTACCTGTGTTCGCTGCAAGGCTACCCTTGCGGACTCAGGAAAAACACACACAAAAAGCCCGCGCGGCGCAGCTATCCCGTAGGGAATCGCCAGCAAAGTATCCATTTGCAGGGCGGCGATTTCCCAAAGAATCACTGCTTTTTAACAGCAGGGTATTCTAGGAGACATCTCCGAAGCGATGCGAGCGAGATAATTTAAAATCTGCAAACAGGGTTTCAGTGCTAAGTACAGGCAGCATCGACGTAAATTTTTATCAAATCAGCTTCCAATGTGCTGTTTTAAAGTTTACTAGGCTCCCACCGCTCGGCAGTTTTCTCTCTCCGAGCTATAAAAACGCATCAACCACACAATCACGGAAATAACATTCAATCAACATGGGTAACACGATCGATCCAAACAGAAACGTGCATCAGACTGAGCGAGGAACTCCCTATGCCGGCCAAAGCTGGTTAGTGGAAGAAAGAGATGCCTGCGGTGTGGGGTTTATTGCCAACCAAAGCGGCGAAGCTACGCACTCGATTATTGAGAAAGCGCTGCCAGCTTTAACTTGTCTGGAACATCGCGGCGGTTGCAGCGCCGATCGAGATTCCGGCGACGGTGCGGGTTTGATGACCGCGATTCCTTGGGAATTGCTGGATGCTTGGTTTGCCGAACAGGGAATTGTGCCTCCCGCGCGGGAAAACTGCGGCGTGGGAATGCTGTTCCTGTCTCAAGATAAATTTCAAGCGACTATAGCGCGGCAGGTGGTTGAGCAAGTTCTGGCCGATCGCGGGCTGAAACTTTTGGGATGGCGCAAAGTTCCCATTGTACCGTCCGTTTTGGGCGAGCAAGCGCTAGAACATCAACCTCAAATCGAACAAGTAATTGTCAGTTCACCGCAATTAGCCGGAGACGAACTCGAAAGACAGCTATTTCTGGCCCGCCGCACGATCGGACACGCCCTGTCAAATCGCCCCAACTTCACCCGCCGAGAATTTTATACTTGCTCTTTCTCTTGCCGCACGATCGTCTATAAAGGCATGGTGCGATCGGCCGTACTGGCAGAATTTTACCAAGACCTGAAAAATCCCGCTTATAAAAGCTCCTTTGCCGTCTATCACCGGCGCTTCAGCACCAACACCATGCCCCGCTGGCACTTAGCCCAGCCCATGCGCTTGCTGGGACACAACGGCGAAATTAACACGCTGTTGGGCAATATTACCTGGATGAAGGCGCGGCAAGCCAATTTATCTCACCCGAATTGGAGTCAAGCGGACATCGACACGTTCAACCCAATTGTCAAATCCGAAAGCAGCGATTCGGCAAACTTGGACAACGTGATGGAGTTGTTGGTGCACTCGGGCCGCACCCCCCTAGAATCCCTGACAATTATGGTGCCCGAAGCCTACAAAAATCAGCCGGATTTAGCTCCCTATCCAGAAATTGTCGATTTTTACGAATATTACAGCGGCATTCAAGAACCTTGGGACGGTCCTGCACTGCTGGTGTTCAGCGACGGGAAACAAGTAGGTGCTACGCTCGATCGCAACGGTTTGCGCCCGGCCCGCTACTGCATTACTAAAGACGGTTTGGTAATTGTGGCTTCCGAAGCCGGAGTTGTCGATATTCCCGAAGCAGATATTGTCGAAAAAGGCCGTTTGGGGCCCGGACAAATGATTGCAGTTGACCTGCAAACCAAGGAAATTCTCAAAAATTGGCAACTCAAACAGCGAATTGCTAAGCGGCATCCCTACGGCGAATGGCTGAAACAAAACCGCGAAATCTTGCAGCCGCAGCCTTTTGCCGAAACAGCAACCCTCGACTCGCAAACCCTGTTGGCAACCCAAACTGCTTTCGGCTACACAGCAGAAGATTTGGACATGGTGATCGTCGAGATGGCGAGTTCTGGGAAAGAACCGACTTTCTGCATGGGCGATGACGTTCCCTTAGCTGTGTTGTCAGAAAAGCCTCAGTTGCTGTACAACTATTTCAAACAGCGGTTCGCTCAAGTGACAAATCCGCCGATCGACCCCCTGCGCGAGGGGATGGTGATGTCGCTGACGATGAATATGGGGCTGCGGGGCAATTTACTGCAAGCAGTGCCGGAAAATGCCAAGCTGCTAAAAATTGATTCCCCCGTACTCAATGACGCTGAACTGTCTTTCTTGAAAGAGCAAAAGTCTTTCCCAGCTACCGAATTGTCAACGCTTTACAAAATTGCAGCCGGGCCTTCTGGTTTGAAAACCGCAGTCGAGCAACTTTGTCAAGAGGCGGCGATAGCGGTGCGCGAGGGTTCGAGAATTCTGATTTTGAGCGATCGACTTTTGAAGAAAGAAGGCCAATCTTCTGCTGTTGGATTGAGTGCAGAATGTACTTACATTCCGCCCTTCCTGGCAGTTGGTGCGGTTCACCACCACTTAATTAGCGTCGGGCTGCGGATGCAAACTTCCCTAGTTGTCGATACCGCCCAATGTTGGAGCACTCACCACTTTGCTTGTTTGATCGGTTACGGTGCGATATCTGTTTGCCCTTACCTAGCCTTGGAAAGCGTGCGCGGGTGGTGGTTCGATCCGAAAACTCAAAACTTGATGCAGCACGGCAAAGTGCCCAATATTACCGTCACACAAGCTCAAGCTAGATACCGCACAGCGGTGGAAAACGGCTTGCTGAAGATTATGTCGAAAATGGGGATTTCGCTGTTGTCTAGCTATCAAGGAGGGCAAATCTTTGAGGCGATCGGCATTGGCGGCGATTTGCTCGATTTGGGCTTCAAAGGCACTGTTTCTCGCATCGGCGGTTTGAGTGTGGCGGAACTGGCTAACGAGGTAATGTCTTTCCACAGTCAGGCTTTCCCAGAATTGCACCTCAAAAAGCTGGAAAATTACGGCTTTGTGCAGTACCGCCGGGGCGGTGAATATCACATGAACAGCCCGGAAATGGCGAAGGCTTTGCACAAGGCTGTGACTACTTTTAAGGCTCAAACTAACGGTAATGGCAATGGGGCCGAACCAAAAATGAGACCCATGGGTCTCAAAAATTCTGAAAGTGCCGCCGAACCAAAAATGAGACCCATGGGTCTCAAAAATTCTGAAAGTGCTTACGATCACTACGAGGTTTACAAGCAACTGCTCGAAAATCGCCCGGTAACGGCTTTGCGGGATTTGCTGGATTTTGTGAGCGATCGCCCTGCCATCCCCATCGAAGAAGTTGAATCTGTAGCAGATGTTGTCAAACGTTTCGCCACAGGTGGAATGTCCCTCGGCGCTTTGTCCCCAGAAGCCCACGAAACTCTCGCGATTGCGATGAACCGCATCGGCGGCAAATCCAACTCCGGCGAAGGCGGCGAAGACCCGGTGCGCTACAAAGTGCTAAACGATGTGAGCGCGGCCGGTTTCTCACAAACGCTACCTCACTTGAAAGGTTTGCAGAACGGCGATACAGCTTCTTCATCCATCAAACAGGTAGCTTCGGGACGTTTCGGCGTGACTCCTGAGTACCTGATGAACGCCCAACAAATCGAAATTAAAATCGCACAAGGTGCGAAACCGGGTGAAGGCGGTCAATTGCCAGGGGCGAAAGTGAGCGAGTATATTGCTTATTTGCGCCGATCGAAACCGGGTGTTACGCTGATTTCGCCTCCTCCTCACCACGATATTTATTCGATCGAGGATTTGGCGCAGTTGATTTTTGACTTGCACCAAATCAATCCGAAAGCAGGAGTTTCGGTGAAGTTGGTGTCGGAAGTCGGCATCGGGACTGTAGCCGCTGGTGTAGCCAAGGCAAATGCTGATGTGATTCAAATTTCCGGTCACGATGGCGGCACCGGTGCTTCTCCTTTGAGTTCGATCAAGCACGCAGGTTCTCCGTGGGAACTCGGATTGACTGAAGTTCACCGGGTGCTGATGGAAAATAAATTGCGCGATCGAGTTTTACTGCGCGTTGACGGTGGCTTTAAAAGCGGCTGGGACGTGATTGTAGGCGCTTTGATGGGCGGCGAAGAGTACGGTTTCGGCACGGTGGCAATGATTGCAGAAGGCTGCATTATGGCTCGCGTTTGCCACATGAATAGTTGTCCGGTGGGCGTGACAACTCAGCAAGAACACTTGCGGAAACGGTTCCCCGGAACGCCGGAACACGTGGTTAATTTCTTCTATTTCGTAGCACAAGAAGTGCGGAGTTTGCTGGCGAAATTGGGTTATAAGTCGATCGCAGATATCATCGGCCGCGCGGATTTGTTGAAAATGCGCGATGGGGTGAAACTAACTAAAACTCAAGCGATTAATTTGGATTGTTTGACCAAGTTACCGGATACTAAGAGCGATCGATCTTTCTTGGTACACGAACCCGTCCACAGCAACGGCCCGGTTTTGGATGACGATTTGCTGGCGGATGCGGAGATTCAAAGTGCGATCGCCAATCACGGCACTGTTAGCAAGAGTGTAAAATTGGTGAATACCGATCGCACTGTGGGAGCAAGAATCAGTGGTGCGATCGCACAGCAACACGGCAACACGGGCTTTAGCGGTCAAATCACCCTCAATTGCACTGGTAGCGCGGGCCAAAGCTTCGGCGCGTTCAATCTGCCGGGGATGACGCTGGTACTGTCAGGCCAAGCCAATGACTACGTTGGTAAAGGAATGCACGGCGGCGAAATCGCGATCGCACCGCCGGCTGGTGCGACTTACGATGCTTCCGAAAATGCGATCGTCGGTAACACTTGTTTGTACGGTGCGACGGGGGGAACTCTGTTGGCTGCGGGTAAAGCTGGCGAACGGTTTGCGGTGCGTAACTCGATGGCGAAAGCTGTGATCGAGGGTGCGGGCGATCACTGCTGCGAGTACATGACTGGCGGCGCGATCGTCGTGTTGGGAAAAGTCGGTCGCAACGTCGGCGCTGGAATGACTGGCGGCTTGGCTTATTTCCTCGATGAAGATGGCAGTTTCCCGGCTCACGTCAACGGGGAGATTGTGAAGATGCAGCGGGTTTGTACGGCGGCTGGTGAGGCGCAATTGAAGGAGTTGATTGAGGCTCAGCGCGATCGAACTGGTAGCAAGAAAGCTGAGAAGATTTTAGCAAATTGGGCTGAATATTTGCCTAAGTTCTGGCAAGTTGTGCCGCCAAGTGAAGCGAATTCGCCGGAGGCTTCGGAACAAAAGATTGCTGTGGAAGCGTAATTTTGCAGTTGGTTGGTTGGTTAAATAGACATCTCCAATAATTACTGTGGAACAGGCATCTTGCCTGTTCAAGACTACGTTTTTTGGAGATATCTAATAGATGAGGAGCAACGCGAGTTGCTCCTTTTTTTAATCTCCACCGAATTTGCTGTTGGCTAAACGTCACATTGGCGATCGATCGACCTCCCAATCCCTGCCGATTTTGCCTAAAATAGACATAACCCACACTCATAACATCTGTCATGCAAAGTTACACCCTCGCAGAAGCCTGCAATCCACAGGGGACAGTCTTTAACCAAGCTGCTGTTGAGCCAGTTTTACTCACTGATAAATCACAGCCCAGTCACGTAATTATGTCGGCTGATGCCTATCAGCGATTGATAGAGAGACTGATGGAATTAGAAGATATGCTTTTAGGCAAAGCAGCAAAATCGGCCCTGAGTCAGTCTCAAATGGTGGGTACCCAAACCTTTGTAGAAACATTAAAACAACTGGCAAATGGCGAAACTTGATGGTTTACAAACAGTTCTCGACTTTCTCAAGGGTTTGCAACCTAAAATAGCGGCTCAAATTGCTAAAAAAGTGTTAGCGCTGAATGTCGATCCTTTACCTAATGATAGCAAGCAATTAATAGGATATCCGGGTTATTATCGGGTAGATAGTGGCGAGTATCGGATTGTTTACAACTTTAATCCAGATGAAGATTTGGTAGAAGTTATTCTAGTTGGCAAGCGTAACGATGATGAAGTATACAAAAAATTAGAGCGCCTTTTATAAGAAACTCATTCTCAGTGATACTGCTCTAACATTCTATCAAATCTGTCGGGCGATCGGCATTCGCGGAGGTGCTGTTTTCCACATCAAATCTATTTCTTCCGGTGTCAATCCGTAAGCTTGATTAACTAAATCGGATAAACGGTGTTCGAGTCTCAACGCCTCAGCTTTGCGAGATTGAATGGCCGGTGCATATTCATTATAAGTTTCGCGGACTGCTTTTAGTCCAGCAACGCCGAGAGGATCGGAGGATTTAGTTTTTGGCATTCGCTTTCTGATTTCTGCTACGAACTCTGCAAAGGAAAGGGCAGAAAAATCTTCGAGTTTTTGTCCGAGTTTATCAATTATATAAGTTATTTCCAGCCATTGCAAGACATCTCGGTGAGTTTCTTGATTACTGTAGTTTAGACTAAAAAATGAGCGCAGCTAAAAGTAGCCACCTTTGAAGCTCAGGCAAGCTGTTGCTCAAC
>NZ_JAUBPE010000055.1:0-53146 GCF_036700565.1 Microcoleus pseudofavosus SVA1_A4 | reverse complement strand
TGAGGCTATTTCTGCCCATTCTTGTGACTTGGCTATGCCTGAGCTCATTCCCATTCTTCAGACCTGAATCCTTACAATATAAGCAATAATTTCTCCTGTCACAGTCCGAAAACCTTCGCTCGATTTCCACCATTCTTGTGGGTTGTAATCTTGCGATTCCGCAGCTATAATCCCGACTTTAATGTCAGGATTCAGCACTTCTTTGAAAACAATCCAACTTCGGCGGGCGTGAGTGCCCAAAGAATAAAGATTAACTGAGTTAACTTTTAAAGCTGAAGTAGAAAGCCAATCTCGAAGTGCGATCGCAGAAGCAGCAGTGCGGTGTTTCACAACACTTGCGGCAGGTACTGCTACTACTTTGTCCTTATCAAATCCTAGCGCAATACAAGTCGCGGCAGTCAGTTCGGCATAATTTTTATATTCAGCGAGATAGTAGCCTTTACTTAAAGGAAGTCCTGTGGTAATTAATTGGCGGTATTCGCCTTTTTTGAATTCGGCGATCGCACTTTCGATCGCATAATCCGGCAACCAGCCTTCAACAACCAATATATCTGCTTTAATCGGCGAATTTACCGCCAAAAATGGATGGATATTTGTGATAATTAAGATCATTGCAATTATTAATCCCATCAGAGCAACTACCAAAATTTTCCTGGTAATTGCCCACATTTCTCGTCGGATTAGACTCATTTTGATTTTGAGTTTTCGCAGGATTGCAAAATTCATATAGCAGATGTTGAAGGAAGAAGGAAGTCAGCTCTTCTTCCTTCTTCTATACTATTGGTGTTTCAAATACTCAAAAACGCTCTTGTCGCCGATATCCTGCGGCATCGGTTGAAAAAACTTCCGCACGGCAAAGATGATAAACAAAGCCGCCCAAAATGCGAGCAAAAATTGTTCGTTTTCGGCTGACAGAAAGCCGAAAATATGTCCTAAAATTAAGAGCGGAACTCCGGGAGTCAAAAACTTAGTTTCTAGGCGGTTGAAGCAGAAAGCTTCTTTAAAATAAATGCCATTTAAGGCGGCAAAAGTAAAGCCAATTCCCCACAACGTGGCTGGATGTTCGTACACTGCTAAAGCTAAGGGTTCGCTGCTTTGTAGGGCGACAAACAATGCTGCTGCGCCGCCGATCGCCCAAAACGCCTGTAGTGTTCGGTGCAGCGCAATCATGTAAATGTGAATAGTTGCCAAGCTGACGCCTAAAGCTATCCAGAAACAAGCAAAAACAGGCGTTACAGCTTGGATTGCAATCGGGTTGTCGCCGCTCTGCAGCACCAGAGTAGTGCCGATCGCAAAACACAGTGCCGCCACCCCCAATCCAGCGCGGTAAATCAACACTCCCGCGCGATCGCTTTGAGTAATCGTAAACTCGCCGAATTGTCCTTGATAGACTGCCGATTCATCAGGCGATTTCAGTAGTTGCATCACAGTTTCCTCCTATCTATCAGACACGAATGTACTTAGGCCAAGATATACTTTATTCATAAACCAGTACAAGGGAACCGAGCGATGCCTAAATTTGACAAGCCTCAACTTAACAAGTCTCAACTTAACAAGTCTCAACTTAATAAGTCTAAATTTGACGGTAGCCCAAATCCCAGCAAATCCTTTCCTTCTGAAGTCGAACTTCCGGCCGTTCAGCTTGATGAAACCATTGTAGCAGGCAGAAGACCGAAACCGCTAAACGACTTCCAGCGCCTGCTGGAGGAATTATCCGAATTGAGATCGGGGTTCGATCCAGAAATGCTAGCGCATATCGAGGAAAATCTCCCATTTAATACCAAGCAATTTGAAACTAAAATGAGCAAAATTTTGGGGTCTAAAAATATTGATTGCACCCAAAAAAACTCAGTCCAATATCTAGAGTACATCAAGGAAAATATTCAACTCCCGTGCCACGTTACCGGCATAGAAGAGTTTGAATGGGAAGAAGAATATACAATGGGTTCGGGCAGCAAAAAAGAATATGCAAGACTCAAAAAAACTCAACCTTCTTATACTGATAGCTTCATAATTAATCGGTTACAGGATTTTGTACTTCAGGAAAAAGGCATATTTGTGGAAGTGCAGCGCGACGCCGATCGCCAAAAGTTTATGTTGCCTTTATTCGAGTTAGAATCAGTTGATGCAAGTTCCCCAAACAATCAGTTATTAGATGATTATGCTGTGTGGTTTATCAATTATTAAGGAAGAGTGGAAAAGTGGAAAAGTGGAAGAGTGGGGGAGGAGAAGAGGGGAAGAGGGGAAGAGGGGAAGAGTCGGGATGGGAAAAATCTTCCTTCTCCCTTCTTCCTGACATCCCTTACAGAATCCGTTACAGAATCCGTTGCCGAACTTCCTTCTTCCTGACATCCGTTACATCTGTTACAGAATCCGTTGCCGAACTTCCTTCTTCCTTCTTAATTAAATTGAAGCCGCAAAGTGCGATCGCGAAACCAAAGCCAAAGCTTCAACCAAACTGCGAACAGCCGCAATCATCGCCACTTGGCTATTAAGTTGGCTCACAGCAGAACCGACACCAACACCCGCAGCGCCGGCTCCAATAGCGAGCGGTGCGGTGACGCTGGAGATGCCGGAAGCGCAGAGTACGGGTACTTGTACGGCGCGGGAAATTTCAAAGGCGGAGGCCAAAGTAGGCGCTGCTTTTTCAATTAATCCCAAGGTGCCGGCGTGAATTGGTTGGGCGCTGGTGCCGCCTTCGGTTTGGATGATGTTAGCCCCAGCTTTGACTAATTCTGTTGCTAACTGTACTTGTTTGTCGAGTGTCAAAATGTGGGGAACTGTCACAGAAAGAGTGATGTTCGGAAATAGCGATCGAGTTTGGCGAGTCAACTCCAAAACTTCCTCAGCTTCAAAGCGGCGGCCTACTGCGTAGAAAGCATCAAAGTTGCCAATTTCAATCAAATCAGCGCCAGCTTCTACCGCAGCCACAAACTTTTCTGGTTCCACAGCCGATACACAAATTGGCAAATTTGTCAACTGTTTTGCCATCAACACCAAATCTCGATCGGCAGCAATATCGACAAAGGAAGCACCGCCGAGATCCGCTGCTTTGACGACAGCCGCAACGTTCGCGGCATCAAAATTATTTAAACCGCTGATAATTTTCAGGGCGCGGCCTTGCTCAAATGCCCGCTGCAATTTAGGATTTACACTCATCGTTAGTTTTCCAACTCAAAAAATTTCTTAGACTCATTTTGACACGGATTAGAACAATTTCTGATTTTTAATTCTTAATTTTTAATTACTTCCCGGCTGTCGAAATTTGTAAACATCTTTGATAACTTGTGTCCAGCCGTCAGAGAGAGATTCGAGAATACGATCGCCCTTTTCTTTCGTCGCCACAGTCGCATCGCCCAAAACTCCGCTTTCAGTCAACTCTCGCGTCAGCCAAGCAAAAGGCAAATTCCCTTCCATACTCAGCAAACTGTCTGTTGGTAAACCCTGCGGGTACTCGCAAACTGCGAGTTCCATTTTCACCTGTTCGGGCAAAATTGACAACATCAAACTCGTTTCTGCATCACCCGCATGAATCCCCAATTCCAACTCCTTCGCAGTCAATAATTCAGCAGCAACATTCGGAACCCGCCAAGCAAACAGCGGAAAAACCGAAAAATCCTGATATTTTTGATGAATATCCCGCGCCGCAATTTCCATCACCTGCGGCTGTCCGCCGTGAGCGTTCATCAACACTAATTTCCGAAATCCTGCCCGGTAAATACTGTCCGCAATTTCACCGATTACGGCTAAAAGTGTCTGAGCACTGAGCATAATTGTACCGGGAAAATGCCAGTGTTCGTTCGATTTGCCGTAGTATAAAGGCGGCAAACCGTAAGCGGGAATATTTGCATCTAACTTGGCCAGCGCTTTGCCAGTCACCGCCGCGCTAATTGCCGCATCTACAATTAAAGGCAAATGGGGGCCGTGCTGTTCGATCGCACCTAGCGACTGAATTATAACAGTATTTTCCTTGTCCGGCATAGACTGAATTTCTGTCCAAGTCAGATATGGAAAAAAGCGCGATTCTGGAATAAAATTGTGCATATTGTGGCGGCAAGAGCACAGGCAAACAAGGCAATCAACGAGCCTGAGAACTAAAAAGTAATTCCCAAGATCGATCGCATATTCTGTCTGTAGGTAGATAATATAGAAATATAGCAGATGCTTTAACAGCGCGCTGATAGACGGACGCTCGACAGCTCAGACCGAAAGACATACAAACGACCGACTAATTGATGGAAGCTTGGCAAACCCCACAAACTAATTTAACCGACATTCCGCTCGCCGAGGAACTGTCGCGCCGCATCCCTCGATCGCACGATCTCAAAGCAGAAAACCGGGCGCTGCAAATTCTGGCCCGACAACTGGCAACCTCGCCCCGCACTCTCCTCAAAACACTGGTTGCCCTCGCTCAAGATTTGTGCGGTGCAGGCAGCGTCGGAGTCTGCTTGCTAGAAGAAAATGCCAGTTCCGAACAACTCTTTCGCTGGGAAGCCTTGGCGGGCGCGTGGGAAGCCGCAGAACACACAAACACACCCCGCACATTGCGTTTGTCGGGAGCCGGGAGCGATCGCCAAACTCCCCAGCTTTACTTCGCTCCAGAAAAATACTTTACCGACTTGCAGCAGCTAGAATTGCCGATCGCCGAAGCGTTAGTCGTGCCGCTGCTAGCAGCAAATCAACCGCTGGGGGCAATATGGATTGTATCTCACGAGGACGATCGCCAGTTCGATGCCGAAGACTTGCGGATCGCGATCGCCCTGGCAGACTTTGCCGTTGCCGCCGTACAAATCGATCGCGCCGATCGAACCAAACAAGCTTTGTTCGATCGCGAAGAACGCTGGCAGCTAGCCTGTGCCGGCAACAGCGACGGCATTTGGGATCTCAACCTGCAAACCAATTGCCATTTTCTGAGCGATCGCTGTTTAGAGATTTTGGAACGCGGGCCGGAAGAAGTCAAGGACTACAGCCAATTTTTGAGCTACATTCATCCCGATGATGTGGAGATAATGCAAAGCAATTGGCAGCAGCACTTGCATCGAAAAACCTCACATTACTGCTGCGAGTACCGCATCCGCTGTCCCGACGGGCGCGAAAAATGGGTTTTAGCCAGAGGGCAAGCAATTTGGGACGAGTCAGGCAATCCCGTGCGCGCCGTGGGTTCCCTGACAGATATCAGCGATCGCAAAATGGCCGAACTCGCCCTGCAAGAAAGCCACAACCGCTTTCAGTTAGCGACAAGGGCGATCGACGGCATCCTGTTTGAGTGGGATTTTGCATCGAACACGGTTTACCGTTCCGAGGGACTGCACTCGCTCGTCGGTGTCCGCCCAGAGGATGTACCCGCAACACCAGAGTGGTGGAGAGAACGCATCCATCCCGTCGATTTGCCGTGCATCCAAGCCGGGGCGGAATCAATCTTAACTGCCGATCGCTACGAAATCGAGTACCGAGTGCGGCACCAAGACGGGCGCTGGATCGATGTTTGGGAACGCGGCTGTTCGATCCGCAACCAGCAAGGTGAAGTGACCAAAGTTGTCGGCTTCACAACCGACATTACCAAGCACAAACAAGCAGAAGCAGCACTGCGCGATCGCGAAACCCACCTCCAGTTAATTCTCGACAGCGCCAAAGACTACGCCATCTTCACCCTCGACACCGGCGGACACGTTACCACTTGGAACGCAGGCGCCGAGAGATTGCTGGGCTATACCGAAGCTGAAATCGTCGGCCAGCACGGAAGAATCATCTTCACGCCAGAAGACTCAGCAGCCGGGAAGCCGGAACTAGAAAGGCACACCGCCCTGACTCAGGGAAAAGGAGAAAACGAGGGCTGGCGCCTCCGCAAAGATGGCAGCCGCTTGTGGGGCAGCGGGCTGGTGATGCCCCTGCGCGACGCAGCCGGCGAGGTGCAAGGTTTCCTGAAAATCATGCAGGACAAAACCGAGCGCCGGCAAATAGAAGAAGCACTGCGGCAAAGCGAAAATCGCTACCGCACCCTCGCCGATGGCGTCCCGGAATTAATGTGGATCAACACCGCCGACGGCAGGTTAGAGTTTTGCAACCAACACTGGAAAAGCTACACGGGCATAATGCCAGCAGAATTGCCGCTGGCTGCGCCGGTGCTGCACTTATTTCATCATGAGGATCTGCCAACAGTTGTCCCCACGCGCAGCAAGGCGATTGAAGCAGGAGAAGCGTACGAATTCGAGTGTCGGGTGCTGCGGTTTGACAGCACCTACCGCTGGCATTTAGCGCGACTTGTACCCATCAAAGACGCGAAGGGACAGGTGGTGCAATGGGCCGGGATCGGCATTGATATTGACGATCGCAAACGAGCCGAAGAAAGCTTAGCAGAAAGCGACCGCCGCTTCCGCTTTCTGGCTGAGTCGCTGCCCCACCTGATTTGGAACGTAGACTCCGCCGGAGAAATTCGTTTTACGAATCAACAAAAATGGTTGGAATATCTGGGAATGTCTTACGAGGAAGCCGTTGGCAACAATTGGGAGTCCCTGGTGCCGCCGTCCGATTTGGCACAAGCTTTTGCCCGCTGGCAAGAATGTCAAATCACTGGAGAAGTTTATCAAGTTGAGCTGCGCCTGCGGCGGGCAGCAGACCGCATGGAACGCTGGCATTTATCCCGGGCCGTGCCAATTCGCAGCGCGGGGGGCCAGATTGTCGAGTGGATCGGCACGTATACCGATATTCACGATCGCAAACAAGCCCAACTGAACGAGCAGTTTCTCTCCGAGCTCGAAGTCCGCTTGCGGCAGCGCTCTAACCCCGCAGAAATGTTGTGGGAAGCCATGAACAGTCTGGGAGAATATTTACAGGTCGATCGCTGCGTGTGGCACGAGATCGATGTAGAAGCCGATCGGGCAATTGTCCGGCAAGACTGGCATCAGTCCGACCTGGCTGGCGCCGCCGGCACCTATCAAATCTCAGACTTTAAGACGCCAGAACTGAAAGTTCTCTCTATGGCAGGTCAAACACTTGTCATCTCAGATATTGCTAATGACCCGCAGACAGCGCCTTTTGTCGATAACTACGGTGCCGTGTCCACTCGCGCTTTGGTCGATGTTCCCTGCCTTCAGGAAGGGCGCTGGGTGGCTCTTTTAGTGGTGACATCCAAGGCGGTGCGGCACTGGCGGCCGGATGAAGTTTCGCTGATGCAAGAAGTGGTGGCTCGCCTCTGGCCTGCGATCCTGCACGCGCGAGCCCTGCATGAGCTGCACGAAAGCGAAGCTCGGTTCCGCGCTCTAGCTGACAACATCGCTCAGTTGGCCTGGATGACAGATGCCACCGGCGGGATTTTCTGGTACAACCAGCGCTGGTTTGACTACACGGGCACCGCCCTAGAGGAAATGCAAGGCTGGGGCTGGCAGCAGGTGCACCACCCGGAACACGTCGATCGCGTTGTCGAAAAATTTAGGCGCTGCATTGAAACAGGCGAACTCTGGGAAGATACTTTCCCTTTGCGCGGCAAAGACGGATCTTACCGCTGGTTTCTCTCCCGCGCCGTGCCGATTCGCGACGATGGAGGCAAGGTGCTGCGCTGGTGCGGCACCAACACTGACATTACCGATCGCAAACTTGCCGCAGCGGAACGGGAACGCCTTCTAGCCCGGGAAAAGGCAGCGAGGGAAGAAGCAGAACGCGCTAACCGCGTCAAAGACGAATTTTTGGCTGTTTTGTCCCACGAATTGCGGACTCCCTTAAACCCGATTGTGGGCTGGGCGAAGCTGCTTCAATCGAACATTCTGACACCGGAAAAGCAGCGTTACGCCTTAGAGACGATCGAGCGCAACGCCAAACTGCAAACCCAGCTTATCGAAGATTTGCTCGACGTGTCGGGGATTCTGCAAGGCAAGGTCAGCTTGAATATTGTACCTGTGGATTTAGCCGGGGCGATCGGGCCGGCCATTGAAACGGTGCGTCTGTCGGCCCAAGTCAAGTCGATTCAAATCAGCACTCAATTTGCACCGCATCTGGGCCCGGTGTTGGGCGATGCGGGCAGACTTCAGCAGGTAGTGTGGAATTTGCTGTCAAATGCCATCAAGTTCACCTCGCCGGGAGGCAAAATCGAAATCGTTCTCGATCGGGTTGACACCGACGCCCAAATTACTGTAACTGATACCGGAAAAGGTATCGACCCGGATTTTCTGCCCTACGTATTCGACTACTTCCGCCAAGCTGACAGCACGTTCACGCGCAAGTTTGGCGGATTGGGTTTAGGATTGGCGATCGTGCGCCATCTTGTCGAACTCCACGGCGGCACGGTGAAATCCGACAGTCCCGGCGAAGGACAGGGCGCCACTTTTACCGTCAGGATACCTCTGATGCCCGTGCAACCTCAGACAAGTCCTGCGGCGCCGGCGCCGGAGCAATCTTTCAATTTGAGCGGTATCCGCGTGTTAGCCGTGGATGATGATGCCGATGCGCGAGATTTGGTGGTTTTTCTGCTTGAGGATTGTGGGGCAAGCGTTACAGCAGTTGCTAACGCCGCCGATGCTTTGGCGGTTTTAACCCAGTCCGTGCCTGATTTGCTGTTGAGCGATATTGGAATGCCCGATACCGACGGTTATATGTTGCTGCGGCAGGTTCGGGCTCTGCCGCCAGAGCAAGGGGGACTGGTGCCGGCGATCGCCCTCACCGCTTATGCTGGAGAAATTAACTATCAGCAGGCGCTGGCTGCGGGGTTCCAGCGGCACATTTCTAAGCCTTTAGACCCCAACAAGTTGGTGCAGGCGATGTTGGATTTGCTCGATCGTTCTGGTGAAAAGATTTTTTAAGGGCTTTTTTTCTGTCTGAAAAATCTTTATTTAACGAACTGCGAAGACGCTTATGACGCGAAGGAAGAAGGGAAGAAGAAAGGCCGAAATAAATCATATCAAGTCTGGTTCGATCTGATATCAATTCCGCTCTTCATCGGAATGATATAAACGGAGGACACGGCACTGCCGTTTCCCTACAATTGATCGTGGTAGGGAAACGGCACTGCCGTGTCCTCTATATCATTCCGGTGCAGCCGGAATTGATATGAATGATTTTGAGGGTGCGATGCTTGTTCGATCGCGCATCATCTCAAACAAAAAAACCTCACAGGTGGAGGTTTTTTGATGATTATTGGCGATCGTCGGACAGGTTAAAACATCCTGTCCCTGCATAGTACCCACAGCCCTAAGACTGGAGGATTAACGGTAGTCGGTGCGAACTGCCGGGTCGCGATCGCCTGTTGTAGTGGTATGGCGGACTGTTTCTTCGTGTTTTTTGGGCATCAAACCGAACAAACCCGATAAGCCGAGCAAACCCAACCATCCCCAATCAAAATCGCGATCTGTCTCAGCATTGTAGACATCGGAGCGAGGAGTGGTGGTGGTGGTAGTGCTGTCAGTACCGGAAGTAGTACCGGGAGATGTATTTGTCTGAGCGGAAGCTGGCAGATGAGCTGGTACAATTGCTAAACCAGCAGCTATGATTCCTGCACCGATTGCTTTGGATAAGTCAGAACGTTTCATAATTCAAATGCTCTCTGTTGGCAACAATCTTTTACTATCACCACTATATCGATCGGCTATTAAAGTTAAATCCACCTCTAGCAGTAAACATTGCTAAGTTCCACCTATTACTACAGATTGATATCAAATTTTTAGCAGCCGCACGAAATTAAACATAGCTGGCTCATGCCCCAAGGGCACTTCGCGGGGCGTGTCTCCTATCGTTTGCGGTGGCATCGGTATTGTTCAAACAGTCAACAGTCAACAGTCAACAGTCAACAGTCAACAGTCAACAGTCAACAATCATAAAAACAATGTACTGTTGACAAAAAAAGGTAAACTCAGATATTGCACAGACAACAGTTGGAATTCGATCGACGGAGATAAAAACTTTTGGGAATAGAGCTACGCAGCTACGTATTTCTAGACAACTTGCAGCCGCAGCACGCAGCATATATCGGTACAATCGCCGCCGGATTCTTGCCGCTGCCTGGGGATGCGTCGCTGTGGATAGAAATCTCGCCCGGTATCGAAATTAACCGAATTACCGATGTCGCCCTCAAATCTGCCTCCGTGCGCCCGGGAGTCCAGATAGTCGAACGCTTGTACGGCCTTCTGGAAGTACACTCGGGCCAGCAGGGAGAAACCCGGGCTGCAGGCAAAGCAATTCTAGAATTCATCGGAGTCCGCAGAGAAGAATGTATCAAACCGCGCGTGATTTCCAGCCAAATTATTCGCAACATCGACCCCCACCAAACGCAATTAATCAACCGCAGCAGGCGCGGACAGTTGCTGCTGGCGGGACAAACTCTTTATGTCTTAGAAGTAGAACCGGCGGCCTATGCAGCGCTGGCGGCCAATGAAGCAGAAAAAGGCGCATCTATTAACATATTAGAAGTTCAAGCTGTCGGCAGTTTCGGACGGCTTTACCTCGGCGGAGCAGAACGAGATATTATAGCAGGTTCCCAGGCAGCAATTGCGGCGGTGGAAAGCGTGGCTGGTCGGGAAAATCCAGCAATTTTTGGTCGCAAGGAATAGCCGTTAAAGGAGATGCAATTATGGCAAACACACAGCATTTAGCGCTCCTGAAAAAAGGTGCAGTTACTTGGATTGAATGGAGAAATCTCAACCCAAATCTAGAACCGGATCTCAGCGAAGCTAACCTCGCCGAAGCAAATCTCAGAGGTGCGTATCTTTGGCGGTCGAACCTTTTTAAAATAGACTTGTTTAAGGCTAAATTAATTTCGGCAAACCTCGCCGAATCTAACCTCAGTTTAGCAAATCTTGCCGGAGCGCAACTGCTAGAAACTAATTTGATTAAAGCCAATTTAACGGGAACAAACCTCCAAGCGGCTGACCTCAGAGGAGCTGATTTGAGCGGTGCTAATTTAATTGGGGCGGACTTCAGCGCTGCCAATCTCCAACAAACCGATTTAGGAGAGGCGAATTTAATTGGTGCGGTGATGTTTCGAGTTAATGCGATGGGCGCGAACCTCAACTGTGCTAATCTCAGTCAAGCCAATCTCACTCAAGCCGAATTCATTGAAACACATTGCTATGCAGCCAATTTCTCTAAGGCTAACCTCGGGGAAGCTCACTTCACTGCAGCATATCTTTTCAAGGCCAATCTCTGTTTTGCGGAGTTGAGCGCTGCCGATTTCCGGTGGGCAAACCTCGGCAAAGCTGATTTGAGAGGGGCGAATTTGACCAGGGCCAATCTCAGAGGAGCGAACTTGGCGGGAGCTAATCTGGGCGAAGCTATTTTGAAAGGAACAATCATGCCTGACGGCAGCATTATTTCATAAATATTGGATAATATTTAGTCCTGTAAAATAACCGCGATAGTTAAAAAAAGCCAGTTGCGCGTTTACCGACAGCATCGCCAAAACATGAAATTTTGGGGCGGGTTCAGACTTTCTCTCTCATACAAATCCGAGATGAGAGTAAACCCGCCTCGGCTCAAAACTCGCAACTGTCGATCGACTAATTTTTGCGGGCCGGCGATACTTGATAAAGTCCTCTGACCGGGCCTGGATCGGTCTGTGAATCTTGCTGCTGTGTTGGAAGTGTAAACTGATCTTGGAGCCCGGCGGGAGTGGCGAAACAGCCGCTCGGTTGAGGTGCTAGCTGGCAAGCGGTCGGCAGCGCCATGACTGAGGAATCGAAGGGATTGACGGCATCCGGGACGCGGAGAATCGGATCGCTGGAAACTTGCCGCTGCATTATTCGTCGGTAGAGGCCGTTGACGCGGCTGGCATCCCGCTCGATTTCTTTTTCGGGAAAGGCAACGACGCCGCTGGGGGAACCGATGCCTAAATAGTCGCCCAAATAACCTTGCAAGCTGACGTTGTGGTAAAAGTCTCCTGAAGCTTCAAAGAATTGTCGGTTGAAGTCGTCAGCAATCGGGTGAAATCGAGCTGTTTGTGCTTGAGCTGGTTTGACGGATGCCATTGCGACAGAGGCGATAGCGAGAATCAACGCGCCGCTCAGGGTTTTTAACTTTTGACTCATTTATTTGGGCCTCCTTAATTAATTCCGATTCCAATATAAACTGATTATCGGCGGATTATTTGTGTTTTCTACACGGTGTAAGTTATGAATGCTGAGGATTTAAAGGTGTTGCGCGATCGACTTCTAGATTTATTGTGCGAGTTTGCCTATCGCGAAGGGGATTTTGTGCTGTCTTCGGGGCAGAAAAGTTCTTATTACATTAACTGCAAACCGGTGACGCTGCACGCTGAAGGTGCTTTGGCAACGGGACGTTTGCTGTTGTCGATGCTGTCGTCGGATGTGGAAGCTGTGGGCGGTTTGACTTTGGGTGCTGACCCGATTGTAACTGCTGTGAGTGTGGTTTCGGCTCTGGAAGGTCGATCGATTCCGGCGCTAATTGTCAGAAAGGAGACGAAGGGACACGGGACAATGGCGTACATTGAGGGGCCGCTGTTGCCAGAGGGGACGAATGTTGCGGTTTTGGAGGATGTGGTGACGACGGGTAAGTCGGCGATGCAGGCGGTGGAACGGTTGCGGGGTGCTGGTTATAAAGTCGATCGCGTGTTGTCGCTGATAGACAGAGAGCAAGGTGGAGGGGAATTATATCGATCGAACGGATTGGATTTTCAAGCCGTTTTTACGATTCAGGATCTTAAGGAGTGGCTTCTTAGCAAGAAATAGCAGTTTGTGCGATTCCCCTCGTTACCAGGCTCTGCCTGGTAACGCAGATGCTTTCGCTCTGCCTCGTGTTAAAAATGGTGCAAGATATCAATCTTAACCACCCTGTTTAATGCTATGAAAACAATCCATTTTATCGACTTATTCTCAGGAATAGGCGGCATGAGATTAGCGTTTGAATCCGCCGCTCGTTCCTTGAATCTGGAAACAGAATGCGTATTAAGCAGCGAAATCAATTCCGACGCTCAATTAGTTTACCAGAAAAACTTTGCCGACACACCTTTAGGCGACATCCGACTAATTGACCAACTACCACAACATGAAATTTTACTAGCAGGATTTCCCTGTCAGTCTTTCTCCTATGCTGGCAAAAAAGAAGGCTTTGGAGACACCAGAGGCACCCTATTTTTTGAGATTGCAAGGTTAATTGATACCTTTAAACCTCAAGCATTTATTTTCGAGAACGTGCGGGGGCTTGTCTCCCACGACGGCGGCAGAACCCTCGAAACTATTAAGGGCGAAATCAAAAGCCGAGGTTACAGCTTCAATTATTTTTTGCTCAACAGCTCTAACTTTAGCTTACCTCAGAACCGTGTCCGAGTTTACCTAGTAGGAATTTTAAATGCTTCGCCCCAATTTGGGTTAATTTCCGACTTAGGCCCAAAAGATTCGCATTCCTCTAGTCATCAACAGCTATCGTTATTTTCCCCGTTAAGTAAACCTGTCACAGTTGCAGATATTTTGGAAGACAATCCAGATCCCAAATATGATTGTTCGCCAGAATTTGTCAAAGCTTTGAAACAAATAGTTAACAATGATTTCAGCCGACTGCACGGTAGGCGGCTAATTGACTATCGCGGTGGCAATTCGATTCATTCTTGGGAACTGGGTTTGCGAGGCGAGTGCAGTTTAGACGAAATTGAATTAATGAATCTTTTTATCTTGAAAAGGCGCAATAAAGAATTTGGATCTGACCAAGATGGCAAGCTATTAACTAAAGAACAAATAGCTAGTTTTTTTGCTCATCCCAATCTCGATAAAATTCTGGATTCCTTGGTAACAAAAAAGTACCTGCAACGGAACAACAATCAATACAAACCTGTATCCGGTAACTTTTCCTTTGAAGTCTATAAATTTCTAGATCCGCATAAGATTTCGGTAACAATTGTTGCCAGTGATGCTAATAGATTAGGAGTTTACTCTCACAACCGAGTCCGCAGGATTACTCCCCGCGAGGCGGCGCGGTTACAAGGTTTTTCCGATAGTTTTATTCTGCATCCTAATGATGATAAAGCTTATCATCAACTGGGTAATAGTGTAAGTATTAATGTAGTTAAAGCTGTTGCTCTAGAAGTTATCCAGAATGTTTTGTTCTCTACCAAACAAAAAGTTAGTGCCTGGTGAATTGGGAAGGGTGGGCGGAGTGTTTCCGGCCACCCTAGCAACTAGCTTTGCGCTACAGGTTCCTTAGCCAAAAACTTCTCTAATTCCGCCAAAGTATCGGCATCAACCTTAGATCGGTGTTTTATTGGGTGGGATTAGAAACTATGCCCGCTCTAATTTTATCAAAATCAGCTCACGTACTTGGATCGCAATGGAAAATAAAGTTTTCGGTGCTAAACAAGCGCAAGCTTTCAGGTCACAATCTCTACCAATCGGCAGATTTTAGCAGAGCGAAATTATAACCTAAGTGAGATATTAACTAGAGAAGACTGTTTTAATATGTTACATGACCCGACGCAAGGAGAAGCAGTAATGATTTTACCTGCATCTATTCAAGGGAAATGGAAACTACTGGCAACAGCCTTGATTTTTCCTCTGACACTAATTGGTGTTGGCATTCAGCAACAACCGCTTCAAGCACAACAAAATCCATCTAAGACTAATGTTGCTGCTTTGCCAGATGGTATTTACCTGTACGGAGATTCGCCACAGCCCAACCAAGTTCTTCAAAACTATATTGTGTTTCAACGCCAGAACGATCGCGTCGTTGGTGCAATCTACGCGCCGCGATCGGACTTTGCGTGCTTCACTGGTAAAATCCAGGGAAATACACTTTACGGGAAGGCAATCTCAGCCGGAAAGAGTCAAACAGTTGAAATCAATACTCAGCTAACCAATCTGCATTCTATTCGCACAATTAGCTCAAACGATCGGCGCATTCTTTCAACGTGCCAAGAAACTGCGCAAGCTAACATATCCAGGTAAATCTTTTACTTAGCTCAAATGCTGCAGTAGGCTGGCGGTGCGTTAACGCAGTGTAACGCACCCTACGAATTGAAAATTTATCGTTACCAGGCAGAGCCTGGTAATGAATATCTAGAGGCTATGCCTCGATTGAAAAATAGTACAAAAGATGACTTTTGACCGCCGACTTAATGGCCATGAAAAAAATCCGTTTTATTGACTTATTATTAGGAATAGGCGGCATGAGATTAGCGTTTGAATCCGCCGCTCGTTCCTTGAATCTGGAAACAGAATGCCTCTTAAGCAGCGAAATCAATCCCGACGCTCAGTTAGTTTATCAGTAAAGGGTAGGCGATTAATTGACTATTGCGGTGGCAATTCGATTCATTCTTGGGAACTGGGTTTGCGATGCGAGTGCAGTTGAGACGCAATTGAGTTGATGAAGAGTTTTATATTGAAAAGGCGAAATAAAAAATTTGGGCCGGACTCAGATGGCAAGCTATTAACTAAAGAGGAAATAGTTACTTTTTTTGCTCATCCCAATCTCGCTAAAAGTCTGGATTCCTTGGTAACAAAAAAGTACCGGCAAGGGAACATCGCAATTCTCCTTTTGGGAAACTCCTTTTAATATAACCTTCAGTAAGGTGCGCCATCACCACCCTACTTTTGAGCGGGCAGGATGCCCGCCCCACAAGAAACGAAACAGCTTTACGATTAAGTAAGGCGCGCCATCAGCACCTTACGAATTAATCCAATTAGCTTTGCGCCACAGGTTCCTTAGCCAAAAACTTCTCTAATTCAGTCAAAGCATCGGCATCAACCTTAGTCTGCATCGGACAGAACTTAGGCCCGCACATCGAACAGAATTCAGCAGTTTTGTAGATATCCGCAGGCAAAGTTTCGTCGTGATATTCCTTTGCCCGTTCTGGATCTAATGACAGCTCAAATTGACGGTTCCAATCGAAATTGTAACGCGCTTTCGAGAGTTCATCGTCCCTGTCGCGCGCACCCGGACGGCCGCGTGCAATATCCGCAGCGTGAGCCGCGATTTTGTAAGCAATCAGCCCGTTTCGGACATCCTCAGCATTTGGCAATCCTAAGTGTTCCTTCGGCGTCACGTAGCAAAGCATTGCAGTACCGTACCAACCAGCCATCGCCGCCCCAATTGCTGACGTAATATGATCGTATCCAGGCGCAATATCTGTCACCAACGGCCCCAAAACATAGAAGGGTGCTTCGGAACATTCCTCCATTTGTTTCTTGACATTAAACTCAATTTGATCCATCGGAACGTGGCCGGGGCCTTCCACCATTACCTGCACGTCATGTTCCCAAGCTTTGCGAGTTAATTGTCCCAAAGTTTTGAGTTCAGCTAATTGAGCTTCATCCGACGCATCGTGAGTGCAACCGGGCCGCAGAGAATCTCCTAAACTAAACGAAACATCGTATTTTTTGAAGATTTCAATGATGTCGTTAAAGTGAGTGTAGAGGGGATTTTGTTTGTGGTGGTGCAGCATCCACCGCGCCAAAATGCCGCCGCCGCGAGATACAATTCCAGTCAGCCGATTTTTGACTAACGGCAAATGCTCGATCAGAATTCCGGCGTGAATTGTTTGGTAATCAACACCTTGTTGAGCGTGTTTTTCGATGATATGCAGAAAGTCATTCGGTGTCAGACTTTCCATATTACCGTGAACGCTTTCTAAAGCTTGGTAAATCGGTACAGTACCGATCGGCACCGGTGAAGCTTTGATGATCGTAGTGCGAATTTCATCCAAATTCCCGCCGCCAGTGGACAAGTCCATCACGGTATCAGCACCGTATTTCACTGCTAATTTCAGCTTGTCAACTTCTTCTTCCATATTGGAAGAGTTGGGAGATGCACCGATATTAGCATTGACTTTGCATTTAGAGGCAATACCGATCGCCATCGGTTCCAAATTCGGGTGATTGATGTTAGCTGGAATAATCATCCGTCCCCGCGCCACTTCAGCGCGGATGAGTTCGGGCGGGAGATTTTCTCGCTTAGCGACGTAGTGCATTTCTTCAGTAATTACACCTTGGCGCGCGTAGTGCATTTGACTAACATTGCTCTGCCCGCTACGCTTAGCGATCCATTCGGTACGCATATCTTATGTCCTTGATAAACAGCTTCCCTCCGCTGGTATTACCCAGACTCAGGTTCTAAGGGTGTTTTCTCAGCCCGGATTTTCGGGCACCCCTAGCTAAGCTGTTAATAGTAGCACTGATGTCTGTACGCGATCGCAGCAAGTAAGGAAATCTTAATATAAACAATGGGGTGAGGACATCGGGAGTGCGATCGACCTTTCCCGAATTCTGATATTCCTGCTGTTTAAAAAGTGCGATTGTACCCCATTTAACAATCTAAAAACAATCACACCTCATCAGGATTAATCCCCATTTCACGCAATTTGGCTGCTAGGCGATCGGTGCGTTGTTTTTATTTTGAAGCTTTTTCAAGACGATAAAGTTAAAGATATGTCAGGAGATGAAGAACCTGTTGTGAATTTATCTGAGATTTTGGGTGAAGTTTATCAGGAGGCAGCTTTAGATTTGGCGATCGATTATTCAGTGCAGCCTGTTCCGCCGTTGAGTGAGGGTGATTTTCAGTGGGTGCGATCGTTTATGGAATCGTAGGATGGAGATAAGGAGTGCGATCGCAGGCTATGGTATCGCCTTATAGCAGTTGGCAATTGGATGAAGTACACCTAAAGTTGCAACCTAATAAACGGTGCATTTCTAAGGCTATGCCTCACGCGATCAGCAACCTCTATATTCCTCTTTGGTTACGGTTGATTGTGACGTTCTTCCACGGCTTGGTAGAGACGACGTAACATTTCAATAGGGATTCCCACAGCGGGATGAATAATTTTTAGCCATTCGATACCACCTGCAAGGAGAACTTTGACGGAACCAGGAGTAGATTCGATCCGTTCTAAGAATTTTTCAATGAAGGTCTGCTTCTGAGTTTCAGTGGTAATGGGGTAAGTCTGTGCTAGTTGAATCAGAAGACCTTCGAGTTCAGTGCGGTCTTGCTCGGTTACATTTTTGACGTTTTGTTGAATGTTGACATGGCTGCCTTCAGCAGCGTAACTATTACCGATAGTCGAATTAGGTTGATTAAAGATGATTGGTTGTTTATCAGTCATAATAGCCACTATGGTTTGTGAATTAAAATTTGCTGCCTGCGGACATGATATCACTGGTAGGGGAGATTGTGCAATTTCATAGTTGTAGAAGCCGCAGCGTGATTGGATAGCCGCGACCGCCTCAAGCGCAAAGCTTTCTTTTAAAGTATAAATTAACTCTCTCAAAGCAGGAAGATGTTTAGCAGTAATTATATTATATGGCATATTTTTCAATGTTTCAGCTACATTTAAAACCACTAAAAAATGTGGGTCTTCTACCATCTCCAATAATCTAATCGAAACTCGGTCACTGCCAAAATTTTGCAAACCTTGGGCAGCCTTACTGCGTAGGAACGGGTCTGAAGAGTATGAGGCATTTAGAAAAGCACTTTCCAAATCTTTACCTACTAGACTTGGCTGTACAGAACAGAGATTTGTAAGAGTATCTATTGTTACGCTACGCACAGATGTATCTTCATCTTTATTTAAAATTTCGATCAGCTTAGAAACTGTCTCCTCCGGGATTTCTAACTTTTCAGGTAGATTTTGCCTCAAACCAGCCAATGCCTGAGCTGCATTATCACGAACCTGATAGTTTGGATCATCTAAAGCTCTAATTGCTTGAGGAATTGCTTCATTACCCATAAGTCTCAGCAAATGAGTAATTGCGTGTCCCCGCACATAAGGGTGTGGATCGTCTAAAGCCTTCTCTATTAAAGGGATGACTTCTTCTTTAGCAAGAAGACTTGCCAGAGAATGAATTGCATTACCTCTTCGGATGTATTCTTCAGAATCTAGGTATCCACGCTCCATATTAATTTGGTCTTGTTGTTGCATTTGCTGACGTTCTATTACACCACTCTCGTTAGCTTGTACTCTCCTTCTTACATTAAAAATAGCCTCAGAAGCTGCATTATGGACATCTGTACTCAAATCTAACTGGGCTTCAAATAAGTTAGGTATAATTATTTCATTACCTAACTCACCTAATAAACTGATCGCACTTTTACGAATAAAATTGTCACTATTTTTTAAAAATTTAATTAAGAAATTAATTACTATTTCACGGTTCTTTTTCTCCAGATACTGCCTAGATATTTTTCTGACTCTAGGAGTGCGATCTTGTGTTATCTTAAGTAATTCCATAATAGCGGCTTCAGAATCTAATTTGCTTAGCACAAATACTACTACCGCTTCACGAACCCCGTCACTTTGCTCTTTATTTAGAATTTTAGTTATTAGTGGAATTGCTTTTTCATCTTTAATGCCTAACTCTCCAATTACTCGTATAGCAGTTTTACGTACATCAGGGTCTGAATCTTCAATTGCTATATCTATTAGAGGCATAGCGGCTTCACTATTCAATTGCCTTAATGCGAAAACAGAGTTCCTGCGGGTAACTGGATTTGGGTCTTTGATTGTCTTCATTAATTCATGAGCCGCTTGTGGAGATTTGGTTTCTCCAAGGAGGAATATCCTCAACCATTCTGGAACCTCTTGGCTAGCAATCATGCTTACTGTTTTTTGTTGAAGATCTGGCTCTGGTTTCACTGCCCCCGCCAACCTTGCACCTAATGTCAAATCTACATCTAACGCCAGCGCTATTAATTTTTCTACCTGTTCTTCAGTGATCTCCGGTAGTCCAAGCATGATGGCGATCGGCTCTGTCCATTTCCGGTAGTTAAGATAATGACACTTCAGTTTTGTCTCACCTTCCTCATCATTCAGAAGCTTAGGTAGGGTTCGCAGCAAGTATTCCGCCGCATAGTATTCCTGGATTAGTTGATGCTGAAAACTAACTTCCCTATCAGAGACTCTTTCCAAAACGTGATACTTAACCAACTCTTCAATCCGGGATGGAGTACCATGAAGATCGCCAAACTTTTCAACCAGCAAATTTTCTGCTCGCTCATCAGAGATGATTAAGCCAGGATCAGTTGGCTCTGGAGATTTTAGCATTGTAAACGCCAGATGTTCCAGCCAAGGATTCCAAGCTTTACGACGCTCATCTGTAACGGGTGCGCCTTCCTTATATTTTTTGAAAGTCTGAAAAAATTGACGGAATGCCTGTCCCAAAGTATCTACAACAGTACCCGTCTCCTGAAACAATTGATACAGCATCCACAAAACAAATGGCGTGCGGCTTAACTCTCGGTTGTCTCGGCTCAACAATTGCAACACTTGTTGCGCTTGACCGGGCATACATTCTCGCAAAAAGCGATCAATTTCTCTAGAATCAAGAGGCTGTACTTGCAATCGTCTTTTAATACCTAGATCGCCGTTTCCTAGCTCTCGTGTTGTGCAGATGAGTGGAATCTTAATCTGCTCGCACTGCTCACGAAATGTTTTCAGTTGTGTACGAACTGTGTCTGCTGCTGGCATCTCGTTCAAGCCATCTAAGAGCAGAATCAGCCGTTCCTGAAACAATAGATCTTCAACTTCTGGAATTGTTAGTCGTAGTTGTGGCTTAAGTGCATTTCTAATCAGAGTCAACATCCCTGAAGGATCTTCAGGGCTAAAAAAACTGACTTTATAACTTTTCAACGGAATCAGCACAGGAATTCGAGGTTTTGGTTTCTCAAGCTCTTTCTTTGCAAAATCGACCAAACAACCCCAAAGCGCGGTTGATTTGCCGACACCCGGGGAACCTACCAGCAAAATATGCTCAGATTCGACATAATGCTGGATTCCTTGAAATATTGGCAGTGGTGGGATTGGTGCCTTTTTCTCTTCCTCTGGTTTCTTCTCCTCAGTTTGCACCATCTGCTCAAATGAGAAGGTTGCCTGTCGAGCCGCGATCGTTTCGGTCAAGGGATCCACAGTCCACCAATGCTCGTAGCGCCGGCAGATTTCTTGTAAGTAGGGCTGAAACTCACTAGGGGCAATCATGCAAGAGTGAAGTTATATCTATAACCAAAGCGTCTTTTCTATGATAAACAAATTATTTGGCATAATGCCTAGATGATGAGACTTTAAACTTGACTGAGCCTCCTCATTGCTCATTTTTTTGGCGAATAGCTGTAACAACTCAAGCAGCAGGGCGTTCCTACCCACAATTTAGTCTCGCCAGAGTCACCTGTGCCGATCGCGATCGCACTCACCAGATTTTCCCCTAAGCCACTATAGCGTTTCTCAAATAAGTGAGGCACGCCCCGATCGCATTCCAATACCCAGGCGTACCTGATTTTACTGAAAAGTGCTATGTAATAATCAGTCCTTACATCGAATCTGCTGACTTAGGTTGCTCCACCTTGCTATCAGAGGCATTTGTAATATCAGATTCCCCGGAGTCAATTTTGTCTGTATCCTGTATTAATTCTGATACAACTGCGCCGCGATCGCGCCAAGCTTCCGCATTCTCAGGCTGGATGGCAATAGCTCGATCGTAAGCTGCCATTACTTATTCATACTAACCCAATATAAAATCAACGCTCACTTCTAAATCGGGAAAAGCCAGCGGCGCAACTTGTTGACCGCGCCAAAACTTGAGCATTAAACTATAACCGTTAGCGCCTGGCTGACGGTAGACTTCCAAACAATTTTCAACTAAATCTACCAGCCAAACTTCTTGAATGAGCGATCGAGCATAGATAGGGACTTTAATATGTCTGTCATAATCAACTGTACTATCTGAAACTTCTATCAACAGCAAAACTTGAGACGGCATTGGATGCGCTGTGTCGTAGTAGTCAGCGCGATGTTGCAGCAATACAAAGTCAGGTTGAGGTTCAGTGCGCTCCGTCAACTGAATAGGGTCTTGCACACCAATAATAGCTTGCTCATCGGGAATAATGTTAAACTGCCGCAGCAGGCGCTTTACACAACTTGCGTGACGAGTACCAATTGCTGCCATTTGGATAATTTCTCCTTCTATCAATTCCACTCGATCGTCTTCACCCAAAATGCCAGCTTTATTCATCAGGTGGTATTCTTGCACTGTAAATAGCCGTCTTTGCATCTGAACAGACATAACTATTCTCCTTTTTCAGCATAGAGTCTCAGCTTACCACTTTATTTTGAGAAATAGCATTAGTTCCAAACAACAAAAAACCACCCCAAACGAGGTGGCATATAAACAAAATTTGTAGATGACGATCGCGAGAACAAGAGGAGTAAACTACTAACAAAGCAGATTTTGGCGATCGTCCCTGGGAAGGCAATCCCCACCCTACTAACAGCCTTAGATGAGAGCGATACTTGTTGCCGCTGTACTGCCGAAGCTGTAGCCAGCAGTGGGGTTAGCAAGACCTAAGCGCACAGTCCCATTATTGGTACTAAATTGGTTGTCTTGAACCGTAAAGGTTTGGCTGAGTTGGCCGTTGGCGAAGGACAAGGTGCCGCCAGTGGGGCCGCCCGGGCTCAGCAGGTAGTCGGTACCAAATACAGGTGCAGGGCCGCTGCCTGGAGTACCCGCCAGAATAATATAGTCAACCGATGCTGCACCTAAGCCGCTTGAGCGGGTAACTGTAACCGTTGTGCCGCCCCCCTGAGTGGCGATCGTGCCGTAATCAGACGCACTATACTGGAAGACATTGCCAGACGCACCGCCGCTACCGTCAATAATGTCTAGCCTTGCTGTTGACGGAGTGCCGACGGGGCCGTTGTTGAGAAATAGGTTAACAGTCTCAGTCATTTCAGGCACAGTATCAGGATTGACAAAGATGCTGAACGTCTTGGAAGTTTCCCCAGGGCCAAAGTTGAGTACACCAGCACCAGAGGAATAATCAACCGCACTCCCAGTTGATAGGGCAGTGCCGTCAAGAGTACCGTAGCTAATGCTTGCGGGAGCCGTATTGGGGCCGACACGATTGACCGTCACCGTAGCAAAGCCAGATGATTCCTGAGTGCTGAAAGTAGCCGCACTAAAAACAAACTGGGTTGCTGTTGATGTTGCTGGAGTCGGAGTTGGAGTTGGACTCGGTGTCGGAGTCGGAGCCGGTGTCGGAGTCGGCGCAACATCATTAATCGTCAAGATTGCCGGATTGCTGCCCACAGTACCGCCACTGAGAACTAAGTTGACAGTTTCTGGGCCTTCAGTAATCGCATCAGTCAAAGCAGGGACTGTGAAACTTGCGCTATTTTG
This sequence comes from Microcoleus pseudofavosus SVA1_A4, assembly GCF_036700565.1. Taxonomy (NCBI): domain Bacteria; kingdom Bacillati; phylum Cyanobacteriota; class Cyanophyceae; order Oscillatoriales; family Microcoleaceae; genus Microcoleus; species Microcoleus pseudofavosus. The sequence continues at coordinate 30,062 of NZ_JAUBPE010000055.1, read as the reverse complement.
CCCAGCCGCAAAGTTCAGGGAACCCGCCGCCACCGTGTAATCAGGCGCAGTCCCGCTAGAAGTAGCCGAACCGTCAACAGTAGCGTAGTTAATCGTTGCTGCACCAGTGCCGCCCGTGCGAGTCACTGTAATCGTAGCCTGACCGCCTTCGTTGACAGTGTAATTCCCTTGATCGAACTGGAAAACACTCGCAGGAGTCGGCGTCGGAGTTGGAGTAGGAGTCGGCGTCGGGCCAGTTCCACCATCAAAAATCGTCAGCGTTGCCGGATTTATATTACCTACATTGCCATTGCTCAGGAATACATTCACCGTCTCTGCCCCTTCGCTAATAGCATCAGCCACAGTCGGGACAGTGAAAGTCGCGCTAGTTTGTCCAGCCGCAAAATTCAGCGTACCAGCGGTAGGGCTATAGTCCGCAGGAGAAGAAGCGGAACCGTCAACTGTACCGAAATTAATGGTTCCGGGAGCCGAAGTATTGCCCGTGCGAATTACTGTCACCGTACCGGCGCTGCCTTCGGGAGTAGAGTAATTATTTGTGCTAAAGCTGAAGACACTTGCAGGAGTCGTTCCCGGCGTCGGTGTGGGCGCTGGGGTTGGAGTCGGCGTCGGTGTCGGTGTCGGGAATCCAGCCGATTGGAACCAGGCCGGATTCGCGCTCAGTTGGGCTGCGCTCAAACCTTGGATGTTGACTAAATACTCGCCTGTGCCGGTATCGCGAACTAGGGTGTTGCCGATCGCCACGCCGTTAGAGCCTGTACCGTCGATGAACTGCAAGTCGCTGAATTGCAGGCCGCCAAATAACTCGATGACATCGTTGCCGGCGACTCGAAAGTCGGTAATCACGTCGGCATCGGGGACTCCGGGGCCGCCGGTGGTGGCTGTGGGTTTGCCGTCGCCGACTCGCCCGATCGCAAAAATGTCATTTCCACCGCCGCCGCTCATTGTATCAGAACCGAGGTCGCCGTAGAGTACGTCGTCGCCGAGGTCGCCCAGCATCAAGTCGTTGTTTTTGCCGCCGAACATCGTGTCGTTGTCTTTGCCGCCGAACATCGAGTCGTTCCCGTCGTTGCCGAAAACGCTGTCATTGCCGATGTCGCCTCTAACTAAGTCGTTGCCTTTGCCTCCGTATACTTGGTCGTCGTCTTTGCCACCGTATACTTGATCGTCGCCTTCGTTGCCGTTGACAATATCGTTGCCGGGGCCGCCGTATATGAGGTCGTTTCCTGACCCTGCAGTGATCGCATCATTGCCATCTAGTCCGCTGATGGTATCGTCGCCTAGCAAGCTGCCTAGGCCAATTATGCGACCGTCTGATAGATTGCCCGGTATGAGATCCGCGCCGAGAGTTCCTGCTATGTTTGCCATTTTTTTTAACTCCACAGGTTAATTGTTTTTGCTTTTGGTAGAAGCACCTGTAGAGATTCTTCAGGTAATATTGCGGTGTTTAAATTAACAGATGACTCGGAGAAAAACCGGCTATTTATGTCAGTATTTACTAGAGTTTCCCCCCACCAAGTAATCGCCCAGTGCAATTTTATGCTGTCGGGCTATTTTTGCAACTGTATTTCCGCTTCGATGTCCTGTTAATAGTGAAGAATAAGAATGCTGTAGCAATGTTCCCGAAATTTTAAATGTTTTATTATCAGAATTAATACCTATTAAACTTAGGAAATGCTGGCGATAGAGCGAGTGCTATTACTGCCCAGAGTCAAGCTATATGTTTCTATTAAATCAACCAGTTTCAGGACGTTATTTGAAAATATATGTAGAGATTTAATGCAGCAAAAATTTGTGTTCGCACGAAGCCGTACACAGTTTGCGCCAAAAAATCGAGTGCGAACAAAGCGGTGCACCTGATATCACGTACGGTCATTCGATTTTAGATTTTAGATTTTAGATTTTGGATTGACCCCACGGATCGATTCGGGGGCTTGAGGATTTGAGATGCAGGATTTTGGATTGATTCCACGGATAAATCCGGGCTTGTACCATCAAGAAATTCTTGGTCAATTACCCGCAAGAAAAATGTTTGTCTTGAGGACTTTACTTTTCATAAAATTATGATGACTAAAGTCCTCAAGACGAACTAATTTTAATGAATAATCACAACTAAAATAAAATTATAGTGCGCGCGGATAGGTGCACCTTGCGCCTAACTAAGTGTCCGAAGATTCATCGGATTTGGGCTGGTTCTGAATCTCTTTTTCGCCGGCAGCAAATCCTTCTGTATCTTGCTTTAATTCCGATACAACTGCGCCTCGATCGCGCCAAGCTTCGGCATTTTCTGGTTTGATGGCAATAGCTCTATCGTAAGCTGCCATTGCTTCCTCATAGCGCTTTAATTCTGACAAAGCTGTGCCGAAGTGGTGCCAAGCATCGTAGGAGTCTGGCTTAATAGCAATCGCTTTCTCATAAGCTGCGATCGCTTCTTCATTGCGCTGCAATTTTGCCAAAGATTCGCCTTTACCAAACCAAGCTTCGTAACACTCGGAATTCAAGGTAATTGCTGATTCGTAAGATGCAATTGCTGACGAGTGCTGCGACAGTTTGTCGAAAGCTGCGCCTCGGTTGTGCCACAATTCAAAATCCTGCGGTTTAATGGCAATTGCTTTGTCGTAGGATGCGATCGACTCTTGATAGCGCTGCATTTTTCCGAGCACAACGGCTCTATTGTACCAAACTTCGTATTTGTCGGCCCGGAGGCCCAGAGCTCGATCGTAAGAATCAATAGCATCGCTGTAACGAAGCAGTTTCCACAGCATATTGCCTCGATTGTACCAAGTTTCGTATTTCTTGGGATTGAGAGCAAGAGCGCGATCGTAAGAATCGACTGCTTGTGCATACTGCTGTATTTTGCCCAGCATCGCGCCTCGGTTGTGCCAAATTTCGCTGTCGGTTGCTTTGATAGCGAGGGCGCGATCGTAACTGGCGATCGCTTCTTCGTAATGCTGCAATTTACCCAACAAAGCCGCTATGTTATGCCAACAACCGTATTTTTGGGACTCGCTCGAACTTGCTCGCTCGTAACAGGCGATCGCCTCTTCGTACCTGTGCAATTTTCCCAGCAAAATCGCTTTACTATACCACGCTTCGTGGTGATCCGGTTTAATTGATATTGCTTGGTCGTAACAGGCGAGAGCTTCTTCGTGGCGCTGCAATTTTATTAACACATTTCCGCGCCAATACCAAGCCTCATCCAAATTATTATTCGTTAAAATAGCTTTTTCCAAGCAGACTACTGCCTCATCATAATTGCCTTGAAAATAAAGCCCTTCGCCTTGCTTGATATAATCGTCCGCAATGAAATTTTCCCCGTCGCTAGCAGGTGCCGTTTGCGAGTTTTGGGAATTGTTTAACTGCGGTTGAGGTGCGAGTTTGACAGCTTCTTTGGCAACAACTGCGGGAACTTGGGAGATTTCTTGAACAATTTGAGATTTTTTCTCGTAAACTTCTGTCAGCAAAACTTGCAGGTGCATCAGAAATTGAGATTTGAGAGTTTCAATTTGCTCGACGGAAGATTTGGAAATTTCAGTTTCTCTAGTTAAAAATTCTATCGATTGTTTAGCTGCACTGATTTGCGCTTCTAATTCATCCCTCAACTTTTGAGTCAGTTGGCTAGAATTGAGCAGCTCTGATTCCAATACACCAATGCCCTGCAATCTTTGATTGGCATCAGCAACCAACTGTTTGACTACCAGCCGCCGCATCAGCCAAAAAAAGGCAATTGTCACCGGTGGAAATACAGTACCGAGAATTAGCAAAATATTGAGCAGAGCTATGGTATTATTAAAACCGTATCCAGATTCAGCACTGTTAGTAGGCGGGGAGATAAAAGCGAAAGCGTCGCGAACTTGGGGATTGCTTTCAACCCCGGTTTCTATTAATTTAGCCAGCCATGTTTCTTGTAAAGATTTTGTTAGTTCATCGCCGGATGCAGCAGGAGTATTCGCCTTGGTTTTTGCAGCAGGAGATAACTCCGGTTGAGCGGCCGCTACCAGCAAACCTGTCGGCGATTTTACCGCAATTCGCGGGGAAAATTGTTCGTGGGCGATCGTCTCCGGCGCGCTAATTGAATCAGCCGGACGGGATACGGTATTATTTATGGCATCAACAAAGTTGCTAGCGGTAGGTGTCGCAGGAGAGAGGGGAGGTGGAGCAGGAGTGGCGCTAGTATTAGCAGTTAAATTCTGGGATGCGAGGGCGGCCAGAGTCAAGAGAGTTACATTTGAGACCCGCATAAACGTCAACTCACCTAGGAGAAATTAGTGCTTGCTTGTCAGCGATCGGGCGATCGACCTCATAGCCTCAGCAGTTAGAATAACGGAGATGAGGAATGCTGGCGATGCTATCTCCAAAATACGCGCGGAGTCTGACTTGTCAGGAAAAGTGCCAATAATTCTGGCTGCGGAACTTTTGTGAAAGAATATATTCTCGCGCCTAATCGGGTTGAATAACCCTCGGAATCATCGGGGCGGGTTTATCAATCTGCACAATTAGCCCCATATCCGGGTGAACCCGCCCCAACCGACCCGATTTTTAGCTCTAAACCCTAGCTAAAATTGCTTCCGGCTGCTGATGTTCCGCCGCCACTTCCTTTAAATCAGCGCCGTAAATTTCGCAGCTATTGTTCGGACTTTCAACCAGCTTAATCTTGTGCAACTCTGCGCCCAATTCCCGAACGGGCGATCGCAACAATTGCCCGATCCGAACCGCAATATTTTCCGCAGTCGGCACAACATTTTCAAAATAGGCAATATCCTTATTTAAAAAAGTGTGATCGAAGGGTTCAACCACATAATCGTCAACGGCTTTTTGCAAAGCTCCCAAATCAGCAATCATGCCAGTCCGCGCATCAATTTCCCCTTTAACAGTCACCTCTAAATGATAGTTGTGGCCGTGACCGTTAGGACGAGCACATTTGCCGTAAATTTCCGAGTTTTCTTCAAAACTCAAATCTGGACGAGCCAACCGATGGGCGGCGCTAAAATGAGTAGACAGAGTTAGATAAGCTTCCATTCCGTTTCCTAAATATTCAGCCCAAAGTTCGGGGTGTTCAAACAATTGAATTTTGCTCACAGGCAAATGAGGAGCTAGCCGCAACCAAATTTGCCGTGCTATGTTTTCGGTAGTTGGCAGAGTCTGCTCAAATTCCGGCCACGCTTCGTTAAGGTAGGAAAAATCGAGATGGTTGGTAATTTCCCGCTTGATGACGTGCTTGACATCAGACAGGTTGAGCACCATGCCGTACTCGTCGAGTTCTCCTATCATGGAAACGTAAAGAACGTAATTGTGTCCGTGTCCCGGTGCGCGCGCAGTTGGGCCAAACCGCTCAAAGTTCTCGGCTTCGCTCAACTCCGGCAGCCAGTACCGGTGACTCGCCGAAAACTGTGCGCGACGATTGATGATGCACTGCATAAAAGTCAAGTAGGGTAAGCTTGTTAAGTTCTGTAAAGGACTTACTTCTTAAGGATAAACTAATTTTTGCTGGAATTTTTCGATAATTTGAGGGTGCTGTTAATGAATTTCTACCAATTTTCCAGATATTGGCAACACATCGCCGATCGAGCCGCAGGGCCTATTTTGCGCCACAACACAGATATCCGGCAGAAAATACCGCTACAAAACAGTTTCTCGCCATCAGTTACTAACCCATCATTTACGAGAATTTGAGAAAGTGCGTGAAGTGGAGCTATCCCGAACGCGCGTGCGTTCCCCAATGGTAGGGAATCGACCTTTTTTGCAACACAGGACACTCCACAGTTCGAGTTTTTCGCCTAAGCTCTGCAATAGTTAGCAGTTTGCGGTTCAGTTGCGCTCAAAACTCATCACCCATTATCCATCACCAATTACCTATTTAGCAAATATTAATGAATTGGATTACTACACGAGCCGAACATCTTTGGGAAAATTTGTCTGGTGCGATGACAACCCCGCTATTTTATGTCGGGGACACTCATCTGTCGATCGGCGCGATCGTCAAACTGATAATCTTAGCTATATTTGCCTTGATTATAGCTAAGATTATCAGTGAAGGAATCAAGCGCAGCCTGCTAGTTCGGATGGGATTGGATCGCGGCAGTCGAGAAGCAATTTCCACCATCATTAGCTATATCTTAGCAACTCTTGGCTGCATATTAGTTATGCAAGGTGCCGGAATCAACCTCACTTCTCTCGCCGTCTTAGCTGGCGTGGTCGGCATTGGTTTCGGCTTCGGTTTGCAAAATCTCGCCAGCAACTTTATTAGCGGTCTCACCCTGCTATTCGAGCACCAAATTAGGGTCGGAGACTTTATTGAGATTGACCATTTATTAGGAACAGTAGAAACTATTTCCATCCGATCCACAATTATTAAAACAATTGACGGACTGTTTGTAATTATACCAAATATTAAGTTTGTCGAAACTAACATTATTAACTGGAGTTACAGAGACCCCAGGTGCCGCCTCCACATCCCCATCGGCGTTGCTTACGGTTCTGACCCAGTAATAGTTACGGAAGCGCTGTTAATTGCGGCGCGGATGGAATCGAATGTCTTGTCCCATCCTTCTCCTAAAGTTTGGTTTCGCGGTTTTGGAGATAACGCTTTAAATTTTGAACTTTTAGTTTGGATTGACCAGCCGCAGGAAAGCGATGCTATTAAAAGCGCGGTAAATTTTTTAATAGATTACGAATTGCGCCACCGCAATATTGAAATTCCCTTTCCCCAGCGAGATTTGTGGCTGCGAAACCCGCAAGAGATAACTAAACTTTTTCACGATCGCAAAGACGACAATTCCAACGGCCAAGTTTTTCCTCAAAATGCCAAGCATTCAGCCGAACTAAAATCTAATTCCACGGTTCCCGATCGTAAACAGCCCGGGGCTAAATCGCCTAATAATTGGACGCTGCGAGATTTGTTGCGGCGAGTAACTTATTTTGAACAGTGTACGGATTTAGAACTGCGACAGTTAATTGAATACGGCTACCGACAACTGTTTCCAGCGGGGCAGGTTGTATGTAAAGAAAATGACCCTGGCGATTCTTTTTATATTATTCTTTCGGGTACTGTAGAAGTTCTTTCTCAAAAAGCAGATCAGTATATTGCTACGCTTCACGAGGGCGAGTTTTTTGGGGAAATATCTTTGCTGTTGGGAACTCCGAGAACAGCGACTGTTAAAACTAGCGAAGATGCAATTTTGTTTGTGGTGGAACGCCACGACTTGCAAAAACTTTTAATAGAACAGCCGAATTTAGCAGATCAGATTGCTCAAAAATTGTCGGAACGCCAGCAAGCTTTGAGAGATTTGGGATTGTTAGATGACGACTCTCTGGAACAAACTCCTTTTATTAAAATTCGCAAGCGAATTCAAGTTCTTTTTGGAATTTGAAAAAAGGAAGTTCGGCAACGGATTCTGTAACGGATGTAACGGATGTAACAGATGTAACGGATGTCAGGAAGAAGGAAGAAGGAAGAGCAAAAAATCGGCTTTTTTATTTAATTCTTAATTCTACGTGCTTCCCGACGCGGTGGCGGTAAGGTGCACACTGTGCACCCTACAGATAGTGTCTGTGCGTTCAGGAATGTAACAAATAATATCAATTCCGTTAGCATCGGAATGATATAAACGGAGGACACGGCAGTGCCGTTTCCCTACCGCGATCAATTGTAGGGACTTAGGCACTCGCGGTGTCCTCTATATCATTCCGGTGCAGCCGGAATTGATATAACAAACAACAAACAATTTATTCGCTAACTTTTAATTTTTAATTCATCCTGTGCTTCCCGCCGCAGTCTAGCGGCAATTCTAAACAGTTCTTGACCGGTGTGCAAGTGGCGATCGTCATAATTGAGCGTAAATAAATGCAATTCTTCTATCCCGTCTCCGACTTGATTGATGCAGTAGTAGAGATGGGCCGCAACTCCGGCTACATTAGATGGATTGGGCATTGATGTAAGAAATTTATGAGCTTTTTTGAGAAACTCGCGGCTGGTTTCGATATAAAGTTGAAACTTTTCTATCAGTTCGTCATCAAACGGATCGGCGGACAATTCGTCTATTTCCTTTTTAAGCGGCTTCAAGATGCTGTTGAGCATTCTATTGACTGGTTTGTATACTTTAATCAGCCACTGTTCCATTTGTTCGTCGGCGTCCCGTGCTGTTTGTTTTTGCTGGCGGGTGACGTTTGGTGCGCACGGTGATTGCTGTTGGCTTGGCTGGGAAAATTGGAGATCGTAAGATTGTCTGTGCTGGGCGTCTCCTAATATTTCATAGGCTGCATTGAGGCGGACAATCTCTTCGTGACCCGCTGTGTCGCTGCGGCTGTCTGGATGAAATAATTTGACTAAACGGCGGTATGCTTGTTTAATCTCGGCTTGTGTTGCTGTTGGGCTAATTTTTAGGGTTTTGTAGTGATTGGTAACGGAAGACACGCTGTTATTTCCTTGAAATCTGGATGATATGCGAAAAAGTGCTTGACAAAAATATCATTGTTTGCTAATATATTAAGTATTTATTTGATATAAATGTCAAAAATTGTAGGTAAAAAACCTCAGTTTTTAAATTAGCATAAATCTATTTTATAAAAACATTGATTTTTTGCAAGTTTGTACTGAGGATTTGAGTCGATCGGGATTCATATCAAATCCGCTCTTCATCGGAATGATATAAACGGAGGACACGGCACTGCCGTGTCCCTACAATTAATGGGGGCAGGGAAACGGCAGTGCCGTGTCCTCGGTATCATTCCGATGCAACCGGAAACGAGATCGAGTCCTGATTGCAAACAACTGCGATCGCCGACAATTAACCGGACTTGATACCGTCTAAAAGTAGAGCAGGGCGTTTATTGTACGCCCTGCTGTTAGTTTCTGCGATTCTAGGCGCAGTTCGTCTAGTTGAGGGCAACCGCCAGATTGAGTTCGGGATCTTGGAACAAAGGAGTGCTGAGATAGCGTTCGCCGAAGCTAGGCTGAATCATCACGATCAATTTTCCGGCATTTTCGGGACGCTTGCCGACTTGAATCGCCGCATACAGTGCCGCACCGCTGGAAATACCGGACAAAAGTCCTTCTTCTCTGGCCAAGCGGCGGCCGTAGGCGATCGCCTCGTCATCGGTAACAGCTATCACCTCGTCGATCGAATTCACATTCAGCACAGGCGGCACAAAACCAGCACCAATACCTTGAATTTTGTGAGGCCCGGGCTTTCCGCCCGACAGTACATGACTGTTGGCCGGCTCAACGGCGATCGCCTTAAACTCAGGTTTCCGCGACTTAATCACCTCTGCAACACCCGTAATCGTACCGCCAGTGCCAACCCCAGAAATCAGGAAATCCACCTCGCCGTCTGTATCTTCCCAAATTTCCTCAGCCGTCGTCAAACGGTGAACCTGCGGGTTAGCTGGATTGCGGAACTGCTGCAACATATACGCATTCGGCGTTTTGTCCGCAATCTCTTGAGCGCGGCGGATGCAGCCGCTCATGCCATCAATTCCTGGCGTCAGTTCCAGTTGCGCCCCGTAAGCGCGCAACATCGATCGGCGTTCCGTGCTCATCGTATCCGGCATTGTCAAAATCAACTGGTAGCCCTTAGCCGCCGCCACCATTGCCAAAGCAATTCCCGTATTGCCAGAAGTCGGTTCCACTAAAACCGTTTTTCCTGGAGTAATCAGCCCTTCGGCCTCGGCTTGATTGACCATACTGACACCGATGCGGTCTTTCACCGATGCAGCCGGATTCATGCCTTCGAGTTTTACCACAATCCGAGCCAAGCAGCCTTCGGCTTGGGGAATGCGGTTGAGTTGCACCAGGGGCGTCCGCCCCACCAATTCTGTAATGTCGCCAGCAATACGCATAATCTTTGTCAGTTTGTTGTTCAGGGTAAATCCTTAATTTCTAATAATTACAGATTTTCTTGTCTAATATCCTTCACTAAATGTAATACATGACATTGAGCTGCCGCCTGCCATTGCGTTTTTCGCACAGATCCTGCAAAGTGTATTTTTGCAAAACAGAATTGGCAGTCGATCGCGCTTCTTGCCAAATTTCCCAAATCACAGCACTTTCTACAGTTTGAGCCGGGGAGTCTTTTTCAGAGCGATCGAACTCAGAGCCTTCGAGGCAGTTGACAATTTCGAGGAGTGTAATTTTCCAGGGTTCTCTGGCCAAGATATAACCTCCCTTAGCTCCTCGCTGGCTGCGGATCAGCCCGCAGCGTCTCATTGTAGCCAGCAACTGTTCTAAATATCGATCGGGAATATTTTGCTGAGCCGCTATCTGGCGAATTTGCAGAGGCTCGCCTTCATCGTAGCAATCGGCCAGCTCTAGCAAAGCCAAGATTGCGTATTCGCTTTTACAGGAGAGTTCTACCATAATTGCTTCAAATACCAGAATTCTCAACTCCAAAGTCAGATGTCAAAATTTTCCTCACTATTGAGTTAAAAATTTTAACTTCTAACTTTTTATTATACCCCGGTTTTCCACTGAACTTAATCGACTTTGCTCAATTCATGCGGTCTTACGGCAATAAACCGGGTTTCTGCGTCTACGACTGATAATTTTAATTTTTTTTTTAAGTGATTGTCGGCGCCCAATTCGTCAGTCGCACAAAAAAGCCCTGCCGGAGACAGGGCTAAATTTGGCAGTTGCCAGCAGAGATGGTTGAACCGCCCTGCCTCTTCTAACCGGCTCTTAGAACGTGAAAGTAGTTCTCAGAGTACCAATAATGATGTCGTCGTTGCGATCGTTTTGATTGGGGTTGGTAATCCAAATGACGCCCGGAGTCACAGAAATGTTATCCGTGAGCTTGAACTTGTAGAAGCCTTCAAGGTGATACGACTCGTCATTTGTGAAGCTCCGCAAATTGCTTGCAGCCTCAAGTTTATCCAAGTAAGGCTCGCGACCTAGCACAAAGCCCAGCAAGTTGCCTTCTTTCCCTAAATCCGGCAAAGCCAAGGTGACAGCGTAGTTCCAAATTCTCGCATCGCCGATGCCGATGATGCGAGCATTGGTTAAACCGGCCCAGCCGCCAATGATAAACCTCGGACTCAGCCGGAACGAAGCCTGAGCACCGTAGGAGTTGCTGACAACTTTGCGAGCGCGGAAGCCGTCAAAGCCTTCGCTCAAACCGTTGAGAGAATTAGCCACCCCGGTACCAGTGAAACCGCCGAGACTGTCTGGCCCATTCCCTAAACCATTGTCAAACCCAAAGTTACCTCTGCTAAAGTAACCGTGGTTGTAGTTGAAAGCAACTTGCAAGTTGCGTCCGGGGGTAAAAGTCAACTGCCCCATCGCCGCGTAGTCGCCGTTGAACAAGCCCGCGCCCTTGGAGGGATTGGCTGCATTTGATGCCAAGTAGCCGAAGGACAGAGAAGTCGGGCCGAACACGCCGCCCAGCAAGCCCCTGCCGCCGAAGGCATAGTCAAAGCCGAGCCCGGCGCCACCGCCCAAGCGATAAATTGGGTTCCGCTGTCCAAAGGCGCTCAGTGCTCCGTTGCCGCCGTCAAAGTCTTCAAAGTAAGGGTTGACAGTCGGCATAATGTCATCCCACACAACAGCGTTGGCTGCAAGGGTTACGTTTAGTCGCTGACCGACGGGGAACTTGTAAAGCAAGGTGTCGAGGGCAAAAACGTTGTCGGTTCTGCCGACTATATTCCAAGTTTGAGTACCTTCACTGGTAGCCCCAAGGTTAAAGTTGCGACCGTTGCCGACTTGAAGCCTGGTCAGCAGCAAGTCTCTGCCGGTGAAGCTCGTATTTAAATTGAGACGCACCCGCTGTTGGAAGACAGCTTCGTTATTGTTGCTGCCGACTCTTCTGCCGTCTCTGCCAAAAACGCTAATGTCGCCGCCAAAGTCGTCGCTGAGGGCGAAAATAGCTTCCCCAGTCAGCTTGGTAGTGGTGGAGAATTGGTTGGCTTCGAGTTCAGATGTCCGAGCTTCCAAAGCATCTACTCGACCGCGCAGGGTTGCCAGTTCCGCTGCAAATTCTTCTTGAAGCCGTTGGAGGGCTGCCAAGTCTTCTTTGGTGGCTAAGTTGCCAGTGCCTCCTCTAATTAGCTCGCTAACTTTATCCAAGCAAGCATTTAAACCGGCGGCAAATTCGTAGCGGGTCATGGCCCGGTTGCCGCGGAATGTGCCGTCGGGATACCCGGCAATACAGCCGTAGCGCTCGACTAGGGATTGCAGTGCTTGGAATGCCCAGTCTGTGGGCCGCACGTCGGAAAGTTGAGATACTGAGGTAACTTGACCTTGAGTTTCGCCGCCGGCAGTACCTTCGCTGCTGTACTGGTTTAGCTGTTCTAATGTGGCGGCTGGGTTTTGCTCTTGTGGTGCGGCAGTTTGAGCTAGAGATTCAGCCGGTTTGGGCAAACTTTGTTCTGCCGACTCTGCCACTGCCGGGGCTGGAGTTTCTAATTGAACTGCACCGATTTGCTCTGGGAGAGCGGTAGCTGCCGGGGCTGGAGTTTCTAATTGAACTGCCGGGGCAGAATTTTCTACTGGTTGAGCGACTGTTGGCTCAACTGCTGCTAAAGATTCACTTGTAGGTTGTGATGCCGCTTCTGGATTTGCCACTGCGGGGGCTGTGTTGGCTCCGGCGATCGCACTTTCAGTTGCAGCCGTGTCCGAATCTGCAATCGCTGCTTGGGTTTCGTTGCCCGTCGCAGCTTGGGAACTTTCTTCGACTGGCTCGGAGGCTGCGGTTGTTTCGGAAACAGCAGCTAAAGCATTGAGTTTCGCTTCGGAGGTTTCAGCGGTTTCAGCTTTGGCTGTCGCGGGCTTGAGCGCATCAGCAGCCTGCTGAGCGTCTGCTGCCATCGCGCTCGAAGAAACTACTAGGGTAGCTCCTAAGACTGCTGGGCTGATTAGTAAGTAACTCCACAAAAATTTCGACATATTCACTCTCATCCTCACACCGATTACAGAGAAACTTTTCGAGCCTTCTATGTGGTCAGTAGTTGCTCAACTACCATACTGTAAAAAGAGACCTAAAATTCACTTTTTCTTTTGATTCTTTCGGGCTGACTGAGTTTATAGATGTGACTGGCGGCTGCTGAGAGCCGATTTTTTACCTGTAGTCAACAGCCTCAAAACCTTACCAGACTTGGGCTGTCGATTGATTTGACTTCTGACACTGTTATAGAGTCCGATCGCCTATTTAGTTTTTAGCACAGTACGCCCGACTCGTCTAGGCTGATTCGAATTTAACATCCAAGCTGTGTCCTAAAACGCTAAAGACTCGGCGGCGATCGAAAAGTTCCAATAAATCGGCGTTGATTTTGTTGTGAGCCGCTTCTTGTCGCAAAATTTTCATCGCCGCCTCTGTTCGCAGAGCTCGCTTGTAGGGGCGATCGCCTGCTGTCAGGGCGTCGTAAATATCGGCGATCGTCATCAATTGCGCTTGAATGGGGATTTCTGACTTTTTTAAACCTCGCGGATAGCCTGTGCCGTCCAGTTTTTCGTGATGTCCGTAGGCGATGCTGGGAACATTTTTTAGATCCTTTGTCCAAGGAATTTGGTTGAGAAACTCGTAAGTGTGAGTTACGTGAGATTCTATTGCCGATCGTTCTTCCGGCGTCAGGTTGCCCCTCGACACCATCAATTGCACGATCTCGTCTGGGGTTAGCAGCGGTTTAATTGCCCCGTCTATATCTCTGTAAGTTTGCCGAGAAAGTTCTAGCAGTTGAGCTAGGGGTTCTTCTGCCAAAATGTGAGGCTCGTTTGCCTCTAGCAGCACTTCCCAGTATTCTGCCAATCTGGTTTTTGCCTCTGCTAGCGCCGTGTCTAGCTGTTCGATTTCCTGGCATTGAGCGCACTCTGGCCCTTCGTCCGGGTGTTTTCGGTAAGCTGAATGCTCTAGCAAGTATTTGTATTTAGACTGGACGCATTCCATTTCCATCGTCCGCTGAGCTAAGCCAAAGCGGTGGCGGATGATTTCTAGCTGTGAGGGGTAGAGCTTTTTCTGCTTGGTCAAAACTGCTTCGGGGACTCCGATTTTGCCAAAATCGTGCAGCAGGGCGGCGTAGCGAATTTCTTGAATTTGGCGGTTGTTAAAGTAAACAGAGCGCAGCCATCCGCTGCTGACGGCGTTTACTTCTTCTGACAGGCGTACTGTGAGGGCTGCTACTCGTTCTGAATGGCCGTAGGTACAGGGGTCTCTGGCTTCTATGACTTGCACTGAGGCTTTGACGAAGCCCTCGAACAAATTTTCTATGCTTTCTTGGAGTTGATTGCGCTCGATCGAGATTGCTGCTTGAGAAGCGAGCGATCGAATTATCCTTTCTTCCCACTCCGAATACTGCTGCGTCGATTCCCAGGCATTTTCTGCAGTCAGCACCGCATCTGCCTTTGTTTTGCGGTTGATCAGTTGCAGTATGCCTATTGTCTCGCCCTGTCGGTTTTGCATCGGCAGCACCATTACCGAGCAAGTACGGTAATTAATATCCCTGTCAAAACTGGTATCTAGCTGGTAGGGTACGCCCGGGGGTAAGTCGTAGGCATCCGACAGGTTCAAACTTTGACCTGTAATTGCCACGTATCCCGCCAAGCTTTTGTCTGTCAGCGGCAGAGCAAACTCCTTAAACGACAGTCTGGGTTTAGAACCATTTTGGGCTACTTTGAACAGCAACTTAGATTTCTCGTCGCTGTGATCTACTAAATAAACGCTGCCCGCATCGCTGTAGGTGATTTCCCGGCTTTTGGATAAAATTAAGTTTAACAAGCCGCCCAAATCTTGGGCGCTCGACAGAGCGGCGCCAATATCCAAAAGCTTTTCTATCAGCTCAGTTCTTTCAGCAGACTCGTTCAAGAGTTCTGGCTTTTCAAATAGGATCATGGTCCGAGGATGGCGAATAGCCTTTTATACATTGGACTTTTTGCATCTCGACTTTCTCACAGTTTACAAAAAACCGGGCAATGCTTGAGATTACCGGACTTTTTGCGTTTTTTTTGTACAGGATAAACCCGTACAGGTGAAACTGCTTGCCACCTCTAAACGGTTGCTGCACTCCCAGAATAGTGAGTTTCCGCTTACTTTTCTAATCATATTTAATGCTGCATTCACATCAGCATTAATCAGCGTTCCACGAACAGACCGAAACAATCCGCGAAAAACTCTCTTACCCTGATAAGACTCTTGCTTACCGACAGGCTCTAAATCCCAAAAACTGCTCTTACTTGTATAAGATTCTTCTGTAACTGTTACCTCGATACCGACTAACTCAGATTTGTAGGCGATCGTGTCTATTAGCTTGGCATCAGGAAGTGCACAAAACGTCTGGTTCGTTTGTTTTCCTAACTCTACATTTTGTTTCCAGTTCTCATTTTTGCCAATTACTAACTGCCCTATTTGCTCGTCCACCAAACAACGCTTGACAATCAAATTGCTGGTTTGATGAAGGTAGTTTTCTACTCGTTTGTTTCGCTTTAAGCTAATTTGCTGGATTTGGCGCGTGGTATATTTTCCTGTTTCTAGTTGTGACTGTAAAAAGGCTCGGCGCTTGTTGAAACCTCGATTGATTGATTTGAGATGCTTGCCGTCATAAATAGTTGGCCGAAATGTTGGCTTGTTTGCGATCGTACTCGCGGGGTTATCAATCCCTAAATCTATGCTGGCTATGAGTTTGGGGTGTAATTTCGCAAGGGTAACAGCCTTTTCATAAACCACATCAACCATGTAGGTTGCGGTTTTGGGAACTATCCTTACCTCTATGACATCTCGTGCTTTTGTGGTAATTATTATGTCGGCTTGAGATAAATGAAGTCGCCCGTTATTTTTCTTTTTCCCCCTTTGTCCTATCGATTGGTTATCATAAATTAAAAAGTTACGTCCGCAGGTTTTATGTTTGTATTTGGGGATTTTGGGGCGGGATGAAAATTGCTGGCTCTCCCGGTGATAAGCTCTTATTGACTTTTGCCAAGCTGACCAATCGTGAATAACTTGTTTGAGAACTTGATTGCTAACTTTGGCTGGTAAGGATTTGTAGTCGGAGGTGGGTTTGACGATCGCAGATAACTGTTTGAGATTTAAACCCGCTCCCACCATCGACCCCGACTTGAAAAAGTGTTGCCTCATCCAATAGTTAGCATAGTTGTAGAGATTTTTTGACCGCAAGGATAAGTCATCAAACTGTTGAAAAAATTGATGCTGTCTGTCTATGTAATGTTTTTCAACAACAATCATATTTTCTGGGTAGAAAAATATTTGGGTCTTGTGTCCGGTAATGTACGGTAAAATCCACGGATGATCTTACCTAGTATAACACCCGATTCTAACCCAGAGTCGATTTTTTATTTGCGAGCTTTCCGCGTTCGGGGACTGTCGCTAGATGCAGTGGCTCCTGTTACGAAAACGGGAACTCTTTTAATCTAACGTAGAAATCTGTTGCGCTAGGGAAAAGTCTTTCTCAGTTAAGCCTCCGGCATCGTGACTTGTCAAGTTAACTGTTACTTTGTTATAGGAGATTGCGATGTCTGGGTGATGTCCTGCGGCTTCTGAGGGGGCTACCAACTTATTCACCCATGCGATCGCTTCGAGAAAATCTTTAAATGAACGGGTACACCGCAGTTGCTTGCCTTCAACCGTCCAGCCTGACAATTGACTGGCGCGCTCTTTAATTTCAGTATCCTTAAGTAGGTCAGCCATAATTTTTTTTTTAACTTTGGGATTAACAATGGCAGATTAACTGCCCACCTGTGGAAAATCTGACCAAAAACTATCCGCTCTCACCAATAGTGTTGAGGCTCAAGTTTTAACACTCAAACTTTAACACTATTTGGGGTGAGAGCGGTCTAGCGGGTCTTCAGATTAGAACCTGACTGCCGGGAGATTCCCTAGCTCAGCCTGGTTCCCCGTGGAAGTCGTTTCCAGTTGGAAACGACGGCTGACTGCTAGTGAGCGGCCCCGGCGCACAGCCGGTAGTTTCCAATCTGATGACCCATGCGTTTACTACTTTCTATCATGAGCATCACCTCCACGTTTTACTAAATGGTTTGTATTGGAACGCACCTCATCTTAATCTGAGATTAAGTATGAGGATTTGTGCGCTAGCCATTGCCAGCGTTACCGGAAGAACCTGCGTTCTGAGTATCGTTCCAGTAGTCACAATTATTAGAATAACACAAGGAATTAGAAGTGGGGGGATGCAAAGTGAGATTTTTGCAAAATGAGGGCAAATTACTGTCGCAGCAAGGTTTTATATCGATCTCTACAGCCAGCGGGCGATCGGATTTTAGACCCTACGAACAGGAATCTCCCCATGCGGGGCTCCTCCGATTTGAGATTTGGGATTTGAGATTGCTGTCGCGAATAAATCCGGGGCATTGTGTATCCGACGCTACGCTTTTTTCGCGCGCTGCCGCCTGTATCGGGGGCTTGCTACCAAATTGTTTTGGGTGAAAAACCCGGTTTCTGTGTAGATTAGTTGCCGCCAAATCCTGATTTTTATGAAAAACCGGTTTTTTGCGACAAAACTACACTGCGTTTTCGCCCTTTACTGCGATCGAACAACCTGGTTGATGAGCGTATTGGTGCGTATAGTCGAAGTCAGGAGTCAGATAATTCGATAAGTAGCTCAACCAAATTAAATATAAAATGAGAGGAACAGCTAACCAGAGCCAAAAATATGCCTGCACCGTTACGAATTAACCTAAATGAAGAGGAAGACCGAACCCGAGCGATAACTAAGCTGGGCTGATGGAGTGCCAACGCGCTGTAAACTCATAGCGATCGCATTAAGACTCAATGCACATGGATCGAAAGTACAGCAGATAGCCAGTTATAGCAGTTGACAGTTGACAGTTGACAGTTGACAGTTGACAGTTATGGTATCCGAATCCAACCGTTTATAAAGCAAGGATTTTAGACTCTATTGATGAGTTCTTGAATGTCCGCGCTTTTAGGTGGCGGTTGCTATATCTGAACTGGCATGAGCATACAGTCAAAAACACGCTCAGACGTTTGCCGCAAAAGGGATTAGGAAGATTATGGGAAACGCCAGGGCGAGGCCCGAAGCGAGGTTGGAGTGAGGAGGATGGGCAAGCTGTAGAGCAATGGGTAGAAGAACCCTGTCGATATAGCGTCCGTCAAATCAGCCAAAAACTTTTAGAAGATAGATTTGTAGAAATAGGAGCCGAACAGGTGCGTCGATGGCTCAAAAAAAAGGGGTGGGTCTGGAAGCGGGTTCGCTACAGTCGAGCACTGAACAAGTTACCAGAATGGACTATAGCTAAGCGGCGGGATTGGGAAATGCTACAATTATGGGCCCAACAAGCAGTGATTCGGTTAAAATACATTGACTGAAGCAGGTTAGCAAGAATTTTCATCTATTCTTGTGAGATAAATTCTTTCAATTTCAGCCGCTGCCAGGGGTTTAGAAAATAAATAACCCTGTCCAAATTCACAGCCAACTTGTTTTAGCCACTGAAGTTGCTGAGTCGTTTCAATACCTTCGGCAATGACGGCAAGTTTAAGTTGATTGCTCAGCTTAATAATGGTGTCCACGACTTGATAATTGCGATTTCTGGTCTGGATCTGATTGACAAACGTGCGATCGATCTTCAGGGTATCTACCGGAAAATGGTGCAGATAACCTAGGGAAGAATACCCCGTGCCAAAGTCATCAATGCTGATTTGAACTTGCCGCGATCGCAATTGTTCAGTCAGCCCGATCGCCATCTGAGCATTTTCCATAATCGCGCTTTCGGTAATTTCCAGTTTTAGATGAGCCGGGTTAACGGCAGTTTCTGCCAACACCCGATCGATATCCGCCAAGAGGGTCAGGCAAGCAAATTGCCGCACAGAAAAGTTCACGCTCATGGTTAACTCCGTCCAGCCCCGTTCATGCCATGCGCGAAGTTGCTGACACGCCTGCTTCAACACCACCATCCCGACTGGCACAATCAGCCCGGTTTCCTCCATGCAGGGGATAAATTCTCCTGGTAAAACCATGCCCCGATCGGGATGTTGCCAGCGCACCAGTGCTTCAAAGCCGCAAATTTTTTCGGTTTTTAGATTTACAATTGGCTGATAGTAAGTGACAAACTCTTGATGTTTCAGCGCTCGCTGCAAATCATTTTCCAGCGTCAGGCGATTTAGTATTGCTAAAGACATCTGGCGATCGAAGAGTTGATAGCAGCCTTTCCCACGAAGTTTAGCTTTATACATTGCCGTATCGGCATCTTGCAAAGGTTCTTCCGGTTGTTGATAAGCACTACTGCCTAAAGCAATGCCCATACAAGCAGTCATAAAGATTTCACAATCGGCAACCACAAACGATGTATCAAAGCTCCGAAGAATAGCTTCGATAAATGGCTCAAGGGCGATCGCACCATCCAATTGATACAGCAAAAAGCAAAACTCATCCTCACCCATACGCGCCAACACGTCGCCGGGGCGCAGATGATACTGTAACCGTTCCGCGATCGCCAGCAGCAATTGATTGCCAACAGCATAACCAAAGGAACCGTTCACCAGTTTGAACTGATCGCAGTCTAGATAAACCACCGCAAAGGAGGATTCCCCAGCTTGTAAAACCTCAGCCAACTTCTGAAGTAAGAAAATCCGACTGGGTAACTGTGTGAGAGCATCCTGGAAGATCGTAGTTTGCAACTGAGCTGTTCGCTGTTGCACCGTTTCTTCTAGCGTGGCATTGAAGGTTGCTAATTGCTGATATTGCTGATGGATGCGTAACATCGATCGCACCCTTGCTATTAACTCCAAGCGATTAACGGGCTTGCTGATAAAGTCATCCGCCCCAGCAGTCAAACATCTTGCGAGATCCGTTTTGGTTGTCAGGGCTGTCACCATAATAATGGGAACTGGCTCCCATTGCGGCATGGCTTTAATGCGTTGACAGACTTCTATGCCGTCTATCCCTGGCATCATTACATCCAGCAAAATAACATCTGGCTTAAATAGGTCTAGAGAAGCGATCGCCTCTTGACCGTTGGCAGCGTAGTGCAGCACATAATCTTGCTCACTTAAGAGTGTTTCAATGACATCAAAGTTATCGGGTTCGTCATCAATGACTAGAATAGAAGGTTTATTCATAACTACTATCTTGTCGAAGGCAATTTAATGTGAGCCGTTGTCTCTTGATGGTAGACACTCGAAATTGAGAACTCACCTCCATGATTTTCAATAATTTTCTTGACAATTTTTAAGCCTAATCCGATGCCTTGTTGCTGGTAATACTTGCGATCGAATTGTGCAAATGCTCCTATTTGGGCAATTTGTTCTTCTGTCATTCCTCGTCCGCGATCGGAGATCGATAGGTGAAACTCCCCCTTTTTTAATTGACTGCTTACCTTCACGGGCGTACCTATTTGAGAGAATTTAAAGGCATTTTCTAACAACTCATCGACAACGCACAGAAAATCTTTTTTACTCATAAAAATTTCTACATTTTCAACCTCTACAACCACGTCATCTGCACGATTGAAACTTTCAGCTTTGGCGTTGATGACACTTTCAATTAAAAGTTGAGTTGAGATTTTTGTAGGATGTGTATTTTTTACTTCAGAAATTATTGGATTACTAGCGAACATCTCTAACTGTGCATATTGCAAAAATCTTTTAGTCAAATTTTCTAGTCTTTGTGCTGATTGTTGAGCCATTATCAATAACTCGTCAATTTCCTCTATACTCATGTTTTTGTAGTCATCAATCAGTAACCCAATTACCCCAAAAATTCCATTGAGAGGGGTGTTGATTTCATGGGGCAGGGTGGACATTAAATTACCGCATAAGTCGTCCAAGTTATTTTGTAAGAGATTAATCGTATTTTCTTGCAGGTTGGATAGAGTTTTTATCCGATCGTATTGTTGTTTAATTCGCAGCATGGAATTAACTCTGGCACGCAGTTCAAGACCATTGACGGGCTTGGTGATGAAGTCGTCTGCACCAGCTTCTAAGCAGCGGGCCAGGTCTTGCTTGGTGGTTAGAGCCGTCACCATAATGATGGGAACTGGCTCCCATTGCGACATGGCTTTAATCCGTTGGCAGACTTCTATGCCATCTATTCCCGGCATCATCACGTCTAGCAAAATCACATCTGGCTGAAATAGGTTCAGGGATGCGATCGCTTCTTGCCCGCTGGCAGCGTAATGCAATTGATAGTCTCCATCGTTCAAGAGAGTTTCAATCACATCAAAATTATCAGGTTCGTCGTCAATGACCAAAACAGATGGTACATTCATGAATTATCTTCTCTGGGAAGTTAAAAGCTGTTGAATGGTGGCTGCCAATTGCTTCAGCTTAACGGGTTTGGTGAGGTAATCATTGGCTCCGGCGGCAAGACAACGATCGCGATCGCCCGTCATGGCTAAGGCAGTTAGGGCAACGATCGGCACATCGACTAAGTTAGGATCGAGGCGGATCTGCTGCATAGCTTCTAGACCATCCATACCAGGCATTTGAATGTCCATCAGAATTAGATTGGGGTTTTCCGACTTGGCCAGGGCGATCGCCTCCTCTCCATTCTTAGCCAAAAGAATGCGATAGCCTTTAGCTCTCAGGTAGCTCGAAACCGTACTGATATTGGCTTCGTTGTCTTCGGCCAGCAAGATTAAGGGAGAGCCTTCCTGTTCGGGCCCGCTGGGTTCGATGCGGGGCTCTGTCTGGGATTCTAGCTCACGAGAGGAGGGCGCACCAGCAGTGCAGGGAAGGTCGATTGTGAAGCAACTTCCTACACCCACCTCGCTGGTGAGCAACACTTGCCCGCCGTGGAGTTCGACAATGCGTTTCACCAGGGCAAGCCCCAAGCCTGTCCCCTGATATTGGCGGTTCAGGGCGCTATCGATTTGGATAAAGGGCTGAAACAGTTTGTTGATATCTTCTGGGGCAATACCGATGCCCGTATCGATGACGGCAATTTGCAGGGTCTCTTTGGCAAAAAAATGAGGTGGGGAATCGGCAGAATTGGGATCTGCCTGGCGCTGTTGACGGCTGACTTCTAGGGTAATCCGTCCTCCTTCTGGGGTGAATTTGACGGCGTTGTTGAGTAGGTTAATTAAGACTTGGCGGATGCGGCGTTCATCTATCAATAAGTCTGGCAGATTGAGTGGCAGTTCAATGCCAAGCTGGATGCGTTTTTGCATGGCTTGTTGTTTGATAAATGCCAGACTGGATTGACAGAGATGATTGACAGAAACTGGGGTGCAATCCAGCTCCATTTGACCCGATTCAATTTTGGCGACATCCAAAATGTCGTTGATTAATTCTAGTAAGTGAAAGCCACTGCGCTCGATGGTTTGTAAAGCTTTCATTTGTGGTTCGTTGATGCTGCCAAAGACTCGATCTTGTAGCCCCTCGCTCATACCCAGAATGGCATTGAGAGGAGTGCGGAGTTCGTGGCTCATGTTGGCGAGGAATTCGTCTTTGAGGCGGGTAGCACGGGCGAGTTCTTCGTTAGAGATGGCGAGTTGGGCGTTCGTTTCGGTCAGTCGGGCTTCTGCCCGTTGACGTTCGGCTAATTCTGTCTGTAATTGCTCAAAAAGATTAGACTGCTGAATGGCGATCGCTAATTGGTTAGCCGTTTGTTTAAATAAATTAATTTCCCAATCTTCCCACTGGCGCGGACGATCGCAGTGATGGGCGATCAGTAATCCCCAGAGGGTTTGATTCAGAATAATTGGAACTACAAGTTTAGCTCTGACCTGGATGGATTCGAGGAATTCAATCAAGCAGGGTAAGACTGACTGGTTTTCATCTTCGCGATCGCTGAGGGCATACACTCTTCCTTGGAGATAGCGATCGTAGTTCTTTTGTGGGAAAACTTCTTCAGGAAAGACGATATCCAGAATACGCGGCCATTTTGGCAAAACAGATTCCGCAATGGCAGCCCCCGTTCCTCCCGGAAACACGCGATAGACTAGCATTCGATCTGATTGCAAAACCTGATGGATTTCCTCAACAGTGACCTTGAGAATCTCCTTCAGGTTCAGAGATGACCGCATCCTTTGAGTAATCGATCCCAGCAAGCGTTCCTGTTTTGCCTGTTGTTCCAATCTCAGTTCGGCTTGTTTGCGATCGGTGATATCCGATAAAACTCCCTGGATATTAATCACTACTCCTTCAGCATTTCTAATAGCTGTGATGCTGGTTCTTACCCAAATATAATTACCATTGTTGTGGTGATGTCGGAACTCAGAATGACTTGAGTTTTTAGAAAAATTGACATTCTGCTCGTAATCACTATGCACGAATAGGATATCGTCTGGATGCACCAGCTCTCTAAACGGCTTACCAATCCATTCACTCTCTTCCCAGCCAAAAACATTCTTGAATTGCGGTGATAGATAAGTGATAATGCCATCTTTATCAGATGACCAAATCACATCTTTACCTCCTTCTACTAGCCGCCGGAATTTACCTTCACTCTCTGCTAATTGAGCCTCAATCTGTTTGCGATCGGTAATGTCTTGAATCAATGCCAGTGTATAAATCAGTCCGTCGTTGCTCGATAGGATTGAGGCAGAAATGGCGATTGTGCGTTTCTGCCCATCTTGACGCTGGATTTCCCTATCTTGCGCGAGGTGTTCCCCTTGTTGCATCTGTCTGAGGTTGGCGATCGCCTGTTCTTGAGCCTCTGAATACGGGTAAACAGTTTGATACCAACCCAAGTGGTTGATTTCTTCTAAGCTGTAACCTGTAATCGCTTGCATTTGCTGATTCCAGACTGTGAAGCGGACAAAGGGAAACTCCTTGACTTCATGGAAAACGCACAGCCCTTCTGCCATGTTTTCTACAATTTGTTGACGGAAAGTATTTTCCTGCTGAAGCGTTGCTTGAGCCAACTTGCGGGCGGTAATCTCGAAGCGAATGGCTAGATACTGAAAAGGCCGCCCGCCTTCGTCCAGAAAGGGGACGATGGTGCTGGCAACCCAGTACAGGCTACCGTTCTTGGTTCGATTGCAAATTTCACCGCGCCAAATCTGACCGCTGGTAATGGTGCGCCACAAGTCTTGGAAAAAAGCAGGGGGATGATAGCCAGAGTTGACAATGCGATGGGTTTGACCGATGAGTTCATCGCGGGAGTAGCCAGAGATTGCACAGAAGCGATCGTTGACGTAGGATATCGCCCCTTGAGCATCGGTGATGGCGACAATGGCAGACCGATCGAGGGCGAGTTTGAAAGCGGATAGTTCTTGAATTAACTGCTGCCGTTCGAGTTCCGCTTGTTTGCGATCGGTAATATCAAAGTTGATCCCGATCATGCTCTGGGGATTGCCTTGGGCATCTGGCACCACCACTCCATTGGCTTTAATAAAGTGGATGCTGCCATCAGGATGCAACACCCGATACTCGGTATCGTATTCTGCCTGTCCTAAGATGGCTTGCTGGAGCAATGTTTCGGTGGAGGTGCGGTCATGGGGATGTAGCGTGTTCATCCAAAAGTCGTAGACCATATAGGAATCCGATTGTTTGGTGAGGCCAAACAGTTCGTACATCCGATCGTCCCCAAGGATGGTATTCTGTCCAAGATTCCATTCCCAAGAACCGATCGCTCCAGATTTGAGAGACAAGGCGAGACGATCTGATAGTTTCTGTAGTTCTGCTGCGGTTCGTTTGCGATCGCTAATATCTTTGGCGATGCCTAAAAAGCCGATAATTTGCTGATTGGCATCCTTGAGGACGGTGATGGATAGCGACACAGGAAAGCCAGAGCCATCTTTGCGGATATAGCTGCACTCTTCTTCGCTGACAATGCCTTGGCGTGCTTTGGCAACAAAAACCTCAAAGCCCGGAGGCACATCTTGCCCCAGTTCGGCTGAGAGGGATGCGGCCCGATCGATTACCTCGTTTACATCGTGGATGATTGCGGGTGTGACTTTGCCTACCATTTCTGCGGCACTGTAACCCAACATCCTTTCAGATGCGGTATTAAAGGTCTGGATGATGCCAGTTAAATCAGTAGAAATGATGGAATAATCACCCCCATCGAGGATAGCGCGTTGCAGGCTGTTGACTTGCCAAAGCTCTTGGGTGCGTTCTGCGACTTTGGCTTCTAGTTCTTGATTGAGTTGGCGAAGCTGTTCTTCAACCTTTTTGAGTTCTGTCAAATCCGTATTAGTACCCGAAATCCTAACGGGAGTGCCGCGATCGTTCCGCAAAATAAAACCACGCGAAATCACTGGAACATAATGTTCTTGTTTGTGCAGCAAACGAAACTCGACCTCGTAAGACTCAATACCATTTGTTATTTGTTGGTGCAGAAACTGATTGACCCGATCTAAATCATCAGGGTGCATTAGTTGCTGCCATAGATCGGGCGCACCCTCAAGTTCTCCAGGCTCATACCCTAAAATCCCCCACCAACGGGGAGAGTAGTAGATGTTGTTGTCAATCAGATTCCAATCCCACCAACCTTCATTGGAGCCTTTTAAAACTAAGCTTAATTGTTCTTGAGAAAGCATCAAAGCTTGTTCAGCCTGTTTGCGATCGCTAATGTCTCGAATTATAAACAGGGCTTCATCTTCGCCGCTCTTGATGATGCGGATTTCTTCATATTGGATGCGATCGCCTATATGCACCTGTTGTTCGTAAACTTGCAGTTCTCCTGTGCGTAAGGCTTGCTCTAGGTAGTGCAGATCTCGGGTTGCAATCTCTGCTGGCACAAGATCCACCATCGCCAAACCAACAGTATCGAAATCTGCGGGGAGAAAGTCGATGTCACGATTGGGTGTCACGCCCCCCCGATAAATACCATCGGCACCGATGCGAAACATGAAGTCTGGAATTGCTGCTAATATAGCTCGGCTTTGGGCTTCGCTCTGGATCAGGGCGGCTTCGGCAAGTTTGCGATCGCTAATATCTCGCACCAGTGCCAAGACTTCGTCTTTACTATAGGGAACAACCCGTACCTCCTCGATTTGCTTTCTGCCATCAATGCAGAGTTCATGTTCGTAAATCTGGATAGAATTCATTTCTAGCGCCAGTTGGATAAAGTCCATGCGTTTTTGCGTTAGGTCAGGAGGCAGGGTGGTAGACACATGGCTTCCTACTACCTCAGACAGATTACCCAGCACATGAAAGTTAGAAGAGGTGGTCACAAATTCTAGGTAAATACCTGCCCGATCGATACGCATGATCAAGTCGGGAATGGCACTAATTAAGGCTCGCTGATGAGCTTCGCTCTGGATCAGGGCGGATAAAGCAAGTTTGCGATCGCTAATGTCTCGAATCATAAACAGGGCTTCATCTTCGCCGCTCTTGATGATGCGGATTTCTTCATATTGGATGCGATCGCCAATCGGAACCTGTTGTTCGTAAACTTGCAGTTCTCCTGTGCTTAAGGCTTGCTCTAGGTAATGTAGATGTCGGGTCGCAATTTCTCCTGATATAACATCCACCATCGCTACACCAAGGGTATTGACATCTATACCGAGAACGTCGATCTCACGATTGGCTGTCACGTTCCCCCGATAAATACCATCGGCACCGATGCGAAACATGAAGTCTGGAATTGCTGCTAATATAGCTCGGCTTTGGGCTTCGCTCTGGATCAGGGCGGCTTCGGCAAGTTTGCGATCGCTAATATCCCGAGCAATTTTTGATGCGCCAACGATCTTTCCAGTCGCGTCTTTAATAGGAGAAACCGTTAACGAAATATCCATTAACTTTCCATCTTTGTTTTGTCGCACAGTTTCATAATAATGAATCGGTTCTCCTTGCTGAATTTTTTCCATAATGGATGATTCCTCATTTCTGAGTTCAGTGGGAATCAGTAGGAGGATCGATTGACCGATGACTTCCTGAGCCTTATAACCAAATAGTTTTTCTGCCCCTGCGTTCCAGCTAACGATCGCGCTATCTAAAGTCTTACTGATGATGGCATCCGCAGACGACTCGACAATAGCTGCCAGTTGAGACAGGGCGAGTTCAGTTTGCTTGCGATCGCTAATATCTGTAACAGTACCTACATAGCCGACCACTTCCCCCTCTGCATCCAGTTCGGCAACAGATTGCCCATATACCCACGTCACCACACCGTCGGGACGTTGAAAGCGATATTCAAGCTGGAAGGGACGATTGTCTTGAGCAGATTGATACCACTCGACAGAAATCGCATCGCGATCGTCGGGGTGTAGCCCTTGTCGCCATCCTTCTCTGGCGGCGGTTTTGGGCGTGAGTCCGCTGAGCTGACACCAGCGATCGTTGACATAGAGACAGTTGCCGGCAGCATCGGTACGAAAAATCCCTACTGGAGCGGCTTCTACTAGGGTGGCGTAGCGTTCTTCGCTCTTTTGCAGGAGGGATTCAGCTTGTTTGCGATCGCTAATATCTGTCACCGTGCCTACATAGCCGATTACTTGCCCCTCTGCATTCCATTCGGCAAGAGATTGCCCATATACCCAAGTCACCACACCGTCGGGACGTTGAAAGCGATATTCAAGCTGAAAAGGATTTTCATCTTGAATGTATTGCTCCCAGTGGGCGATCACCCAATCGCGATCGTCGGGGTGCAGCGCTTGTTGCCATCCCTTCTCAATGGCGTTTTCTGGTGCGATTCCGGCGATCTGAAAGAAGCGATCGTTGATATATGTGAATAGCCCCTCCGCGTCGGTGCGAAAAATCCCCACCGGAGCCGCAGCAGCAAGAGTAGCATAGCGTTGTTCGCTCTCTCGCAGGCGGGCTTCGGCCTCCTGTCGTTCCCTCAGTTCCTCCTGCAACTGTTGGTGGGTGGTGGCTTGCTGGATGGCGATCGCCAGATGCACGGATAAGGCTTGCAGCAGTTCTACTTCTTCTGGTAGCCACTCGCGGGGGTGCTGGCTTTCGCTGGCAATGAGCAAGCCCCACAACCGATCGCCACAGAGCAGGGGTACCACAATTTTGGCTCGTGTCTGGAGGCGGATCAGCAGATCCCGATGGCAGTCTGACATTCGGGTCGTGTAGATATCCGGTACGACGCGAATCCGCCCCTGACGATAAATCTCAGCCTGGTCTTGATTAAAGCAGGTATCGTTAATCCGTTCGCCGATCAGAGACATGGACGAGTCGGTGGACTCTGCTACGGCAATGGTTTGCCAATCGGCTTCACACTGCCAAATATTGACGCGATCGCAGCCCAGCACTTGCCTTACCTGTTCTACAGTTGTATCTAAAATTGTTTGCAGGCTCAGGGACGATCTAATTTGCGTGGCCACATCTGCGACTAATTTCTCTCGCCCGGCCTTAGCTTTGAGGGCGATCGTCCGGGTTTCTACTTCTTGCTCTAAGAGATTTTCCAGCAGTTGAGCCTTCTCTGTCTCTAGGCGCACTACTTTCTCTTCCCACATCTGGGCCAGCTTGTAGAGTTCCAGTGGGTTGAGGGCTTGCAGCAAACTGGTCTGGGTGACGATGCCCAATAGCGCTCCTTGCTGGTTCGTCACTGCCAACCGCCCGATCGATCGCTGCTCCATCATCTGCTGCACAGTCCAGAGCGAATCGTCGGGTCTAACGGCAAAAATCGGCGTACTCATCACCGCTTGAGCCATACAGGTTTCTAGATTCAAGCCCAATGCCTGAGACTGTACAATATGCCGCTCAGTCAGAATCCCCACCGGAATGTGTAGCGGTGCGGCTTGGCTGCCACCGGGTTGCACAATTATGACAGAACCGACGTGGTGCTTTGCCATCCGTTGAGCGATCTCCAGCATCGAACTGTCCGGCGCGGCACAAATGACCTCACTCGTCATCACCTCAGACACCAGGCGCAACCGCAAGATATCTACAGGGCGAGAGGTTTGCCGCAGACTTTCATGAGTCACCAACCCCACGAGGCGATCGTGCTCGTCCAAGATGGGTATGTGGCGAATGTGATACTGCTGGAGCAGATTACTGGCAAAAAATAAATCGGTAAAAGCAGACTCGTGCAGGGTAATGACTGGATATGCCATCACCCCGC
This sequence comes from Microcoleus pseudofavosus SVA1_A4, assembly GCF_036700565.1. NCBI lineage: Bacteria > Bacillati > Cyanobacteriota > Cyanophyceae > Oscillatoriales > Microcoleaceae > Microcoleus > Microcoleus pseudofavosus. The sequence continues at coordinate 1,202 of NZ_JAUBPE010000055.1, read as the reverse complement.
GAATCGATAGCTCCTCCAGAGAACGCTGCTGGGCAATCAGGCGCACCGCGTCCCGCTCTGTCAAAATACCTAACAATCGTCCGTCTTCCACCACCAATACGCAGCTCGATCGGGCCTCTAGAAGGAGTTCATCCAGTTGCTCATCCACAGTTTGGGCAGTATCACAGATAGTCCGCACGCCACTCATCTGGGCGATCGCCGACTTTAGCGTCGTATCTGGTTTAACTATCAGGGGCTCGCGGACGATCGCCAACTTCAGTTCTGATGGGGTGATATCTGTGACGCGGTTAAACATTGGTGTACAAGCATTTATTCTTTATTGTGCCCGTTAGCAATAGACAAGTTAATAAAACCGCAAAATTCTTAAACGTTGAGAGCGTTGGGGTTTTGGGAAACCCCGAATAATGCTAGCTCAAAAAAATTGAAAAGAAATGAGGTACTAAATTTAGTAGATTTCCACTATTGAGCAGTATCCCACTGTTACTGCATTGCTGCATTATGCAACAATGCAGTAACACCTCAGCATTAGAGCGATTGCGTTCCTAAACTGAAAAAGGGAGGAGGTTTTGCACGTTTATAAGTAGGTCAACCTAATTAAATATAAAACGTTCGACTTGGTAATTGCCCGATCTGGCTCTAGCATTAACCCCTTTAATAATGGCTTAGGATAATTCGTACTCGTCTTCAAACACGCGACAGGCTAATTCGTCGTGACTCTGTGGTTCCCACACCCCCAATATCTTGATGCGTCTGCCTCGTCGGCGTGTTTGGCGCAATCGTTTTTGACTGCCACGACGACTATAGCTATAGTCGGTAGGGTTTTGACAGTAGCAACCGGATTCGTCCAAGTATTTCAACCGAATCACTCCTTGTTCGGCCCATAATTCTAGCATTTCCCAATCCCGCCGCTGCCCTTCTTCTGCTATAAGTCCCGAGTAGGTGAGTTTATCAAATCCTGGAAACAAAAAGCTCCCGCCACCAGGCAGGAGCTTTTTAAACATTAAGGGTAAAGCCTAAATTGCTTTATCTTACCCTTTTAAAATGTTGGAATTTTTGATGCTTCGCGCTGCTTACAGAGCGTTACCGCGAGGCAGAACTTCTTCAGGGAAGATGAAGTTTTCATGGGGTTGGTCGGTAGGAGCCATCCAAGCACGAATGCCTTCGTTAAGCAGAATGTTCTTAGTGTAGAACGTTTCAAACTC